>CADCPJ010000204.1 GCA_902803245.1 uncultured Lachnospiraceae bacterium
AGGTCGCTCGCGCTTCTGGCCCTGCCGCTCCTCCTCATCTATATCCAGCCGGATATGAAGGACACGCTGATTATCTTCATCGTTTTCGCGATCCTCTATTACATTGCGGGGCTGAGCTACAAGTACATCCTGGCCGTCCTCGTGGTCGTCGTTCCGGTCGGAGTCATTTTCATGAGTATCGTCGTCCAGCCGGACCAGTCCCTCATAAAGGACTACCAGAGAAAGAGAATCATGGCTTTCCTCTATCCGGACAACGAGGAATACACGGACGACACGACCCAGCAGAACAATTCGGTCGTCGCTATCGGGAGCGGAAAGCTCTCCGGCAAAGGGCTCAACAACTCGGATGTCTCCTCGGCCAACAAGGGCAATTTCATCGCCGAGATCTACGCGGACTTCATATTCGCGGTGGCAGGAGAGGAGCTCGGCTTTCTCGGGAGCGCGGGCATCGTCATACTGCTCCTTCTCATTGTGCTGGAATGTCTTCTCATTTCTTTAAGGGCCAAGAACCTGGCCGGGAGGATATTTGCATGCGGGATGGCGTCCCTCATCGCGATTCAGAGCTTCATCAACATCGGAGTCGCGACCCGCATGCTGCCAAATACCGGGACGCCGCTGCCATTTGTAAGCTACGGCCTCACGTCGCTTCTCACGCTTTTCCTCGGTATGGGGATCGTGCTGAACGTGGGACTTCAGACGAAGATAAGGCTCAGCACGTTTGCTGAGAGAATGCGCAAGGAAAGTGCAGTCAGAGGATTATCATGACCACAACGGATACAGCACCGAAAAAGAGGAATAAGCCGGCCGGGAATGGGGACAGCAGGATGAGAGTGACGATCATCCTGACCCTCATCTTCTTTGCCGCGCTGATCGCTCTGATCCTCGTCGTCCTCATCGGGAGGCATACGAGAAACCTTCCGCTTCCGCTCCCGTGGAGCAACGAGAAGATGGTCTACACCTCGGCCGAGCAGTCCGCGATGCAGGCGAAATCCGCCTTCTCTTCGAATCTGTGTGTCGGCGGCAACAACGTCTCAAATGAGAACATCGTCCTCGATGGAAATGAAAAAGGCGGACTCTACTCGCTCGATGACCGGAGCGTGGTCTTCTCGAAGGATATGTATGAGAAGGTCTACCCGGCCAGCATCACGAAGCTCATGACGGCGATCCTCGCGCTCAAATCCGGCAAGATGGACGAGACGGTGACGATTCAGTGGCAGGATCTCGAGCTTGAATCCGGTTCTCAGGTCGTGGGACTTCGGATCGGAGACGTGGTGTCCATGCAGTCGCTCCTTCGCGGCCTCCTCATTCACTCGGGAAATGACGCCGCACAGGCCATAGCGAGAGTGGTGGGCGGATCGCAGGAGAAGTTCGTGGAAATGATGAACGAGGAGCTTCAAAGAATCGGAGCTACCGGGAGCCATTTTACGAATCCCACCGGACTTCACGACGAGAACCACTACACGACCGTCTACGACATCTATCTGATGCTGAACGAGGCCATGAAGTACGACGAGTTCGTCAGCATCTCCCAGGTTCCCGTATATGACTTTGTGTACCACAACGCGGACGGGGAGGAGCTTCACGTGACCCTCGACTCGACCGACCACTACCTGACCGGAGAGGTGGAGCCCCCGAAGGACGTCACTGTTCTCGGCGGAAAGACCGGAACGACGGCCGCGGCCGGCAACTGCCTCGCAGTCTTTGCACAGAATGCCTACGGACAGCTCTACATCGCCATCGTCGTGGGCGCGCCCTCCAAGGATGTTCTGTACAATGACATGAATCAGCTGCTCGCCGAGGCAAATGTGTAGCGGGGCACTTGCCCCTTGTATTTTGCCGGGGGGTCTCGTATAATATTTGTAAGATTTGTGGCAAATTCTGTCGGTTTTTGAACAGCAATATGGGTAAAACAACCACTAGAAGGAGGAAATCACCAATGGTTCAGTTAGTCGTAGGACAGAAGGGCAAGGGCAAGACAACAGAGATCCTCAACCGCGCAAATGAGGAGATCAAGACAGCCCGCGGGAATATCGTTTTTATCGACCGGAACAATGCACATATGTATGAGCTCAACAACAAGATCCGCCTGATCGACATCTCCAGATATCCGCTCGTCGACAGCCATGAGTTTGTGGGCTTTATATGCGGCATCATTTCCCAGGATCATGACCTTCAGTCCATGTATCTTGACGGATTTATGAAGTGCGCGAAGCTCGAGGGCCAGGACGTGACGGACACGATCCTCCGCCTTGACAAGCTGAGCTCCATGTACAATATCAATCTCGTGATCTCTGTTTCCCTCGATCAGGACGAGCTCTCGGAAGCTCTTCACGACAAGGTTCTCGTCAGTCTTTGATGGACAGCTCATTTTTCAAGAGAGTGAAAAAGGAATCTGATAACAGTCATTCCGGTATTCGGCGCCTCTTCACGCTGAATATCGGAACGATTGTTTTTGGCGTCCTTTTTATCTATATCATCATCAGCATCCTTCTCTACGTGACGGCGACCCACGTGAGATCCTACCAGGTGACTTCGGGGCCCCTTGCGAGAAATGCTGTCTACACGGGCATTGCCGTCTACTCGGAGAAGGTGATCACCGCAGACAACACCGGATATGTGGACTACTATGCGGGCGACCACTCGAAGGTAAAGAGCGGCGGCATCGTCTACGGGGTGAGCCCGACAAAGCTGCCGGAGACGGAAGTCGTGCCGGATCAGGCGACCGTAAGGAAGATCCTGAAGGACTGCGAGGAGTTCTCTCAGACCTTCACGCCGACGAACTTCCATGACGTGTACTCGCTTCGCTATCTTCTTGAGGGCGAGCTCTTAAATGAAGTGCTGAGGCAGCGCATCGCCTCCGGACTCACCTCCACCTCACTGTCCCTCGGCGGTTCCACGATCTGCGTCTCCCCTTCCGACGGCGTCACCTGCTACTCCATGGACGGGTACGAGAACTTCAACGCGAACCTCCTGTCCGAGGGCGTCTTTGACGAGAAATCCTACCGGATGATTCACTTAAAGAGCGGCGACAGGATTCTCGCGGGAGATCCCGTGTACCGGCTCATCACCTCCGAGGACTGGTCGCTCTACATCCAGCTCACGGCAAAGCAGATCGTGAAGCTGAACACCACGTCGAATATCCGGGTCCGGTTTTTGAAAGACGGAGTGACGCAGAACGCGTCATTTACCATCATCGAGAGCGGCGACGGGAATTACTACGGGAGGCTCGACTTTAACAGCGGCCTCGTCCGCTATCTGGACAACCGCTTTATCGACATCGAGCTCGTCACAAACAGCGCCGTGGGACTGAAGATTCCGGTCTCCTCGATTGTGACGAAGCAGTTCTTCACCATCCCGGAAGAATATTCGACATACGGAGGGAACAAGAAGAACATCGGTTTCCTCAAGGCGTCGACGGACAGGAACGGCAATGCATCGACGACATTCATAACGCCGACCATCTACAATCACGCCGACGGGAAGTACTATGTGGATGAGAGCGCGTTCCACGAGGGGGATATCATCATCCGCGACGGCTCCACGGAGCGCTATATACTGAGGGACCGCGCCTCAATGGAAGGCGTGTACTGCATGAACAAGGGCTACGCGGTCTTTAGAAGAATCAACATCCTCGATAAAAATGAGGACTACTGCATCGTGGAAAAAGGCACTCCCTACGGAATCGCGCAGTTCGACAACATCGTGGAAAATGCCTCCTCCGTAAAGGAGTCGCAGATCACCGCACACTGACTTTTCGGCCTCCGGCGAAACTGCCTGCTATTTGGCACAGGTCTTCCACAGACATCATTTTTATAGAATAGGGAAGATCTCATCTTTGCCATATGCTTACGCCGGATGGACAGGAAGGAACAATTGAGAGAGAACCGGGAGGAACCTGTGAAGGATTACTTAAAGGAAAACCTTCGGGAAGTGAAGGAAAGAATTGAGGAGCACTGCAAATTAAGCGGGCGGAACCCCGATGAGGTGCTCCTTCTCGCGGTCAGCAAGACCAAGCCGGAGGAGGACATCATGGCCCTCTACGAGATGGGCGTCCGGGACTTCGGAGAGAATTATGTGCAGGAGCTTGAGAAGAAGCGGGAGCATCTGCCGGATGACATCCGCTGGCATATGATCGGGCACCTGCAGAAGAACAAGGTGAAATATATTGCCGGTTATGTCAGCATGATCCACTCGGTCGACTCTCTTTTGCTTGCGCAGGTCATCGAGAAGGAGGCCGCAAAGCATGACCGGGTGATCCCGGTCCTCATCGAGGTCAACGTCGGCGAAGAGGACACGAAGTTCGGGGTGAGCATGGAGGACGCCCCGAAGCTTGCCGCTGAGATAAAGAAGATGCCTCATGTGGAGCTCAGGGGTCTCATGACCAGCGCCCCTTATGTGAAAGACCCCGAGGAAGACCGCCCGGTGTTCCGGAAATTGCGCCAATTAAGTGTTGACATGAATTTAGAAAACGATAATAATGAGAAAGTGGTTGTCCTCAGCATGGGGATGTCCAATGACTATGGAATCGCAATCGAAGAAGGTTCGAACTGTGTGCGGATCGGAACAGATCTCTTCGGGGCGAGAGATTATACGAAATGAGATCGGGTGCTTTTTAAGGGCGCCCGGAAATGGAGATATAGTACATGAGCCTGATCGACCGCTTCCTCAACGCCATTAAGTTGAATGATGACTTCGATGACGAAGAAGATTTTTTGGATGAAGAGGATGCCGATCCGGATGATCCGGACGAGGACCCGGCAAAGTCCAGGCCGAAGAGGCGTTTCTTCAGCCGGTTCGGCTCAGACGACGAAGACGATGATGAGGATATAAGCGAGGCAGACGACGAGCCCGCATCAAGGAGAAGGAACAGCTCTTCCTCTTCGAGAAGCCGCTATTCCTCGACGCGGACAAGCGAGAGGGCTTCTTCCGGCAGCACAAGATCGTCGTCCCGCTCAGCAGAGACGGGCAGTGCATCCACAGCGAGAACCGTCGGTTATGCGTCCCGGAACTCCGCATACAGGGAGGAGAAGAAGGAGAGCAGCTACGAGGGCAGAAAGAAGCAGCAGAAGGTCACCCCGATTCGCAAGAAGAGTTCTTTATCCGGCAATATGGAAGTGAATGTCATTCGTCCTTCCTCGATGGAGGACACAAGGGATATCGCGGATACGCTTATGGGAAACTGCACCGTGGTTCTCAACCTCGAGGGCCTCGATGTGGATATCGCCCAGCGCGTCATCGACTTCACGTGCGGTGTGTGCTACTCGCTGCACGGGAATCTTCAGAAGGTATCCAGCTATATCTTCATACTGACACCGGAGAATGTGGAGCTCTCGGGGGATTTTCAGAGCATCCTGAGCGGTGCTTTCGATTTGACTCCGATGCGGAACAGCTACTAAAAAGTGTGTATAAGCGAAGACATCAGCTTCCATCGGCAGGCTGGTGCCTTTCTTTTTATGACTGCTTTCAGCAAAAAGCGGCTGCCCGGGAGATAAAAGCACGGCGCCGTCAGGGCGCTTCGTCAACCTGCATAGCTTAAGTTTTGGGTAACTGTTCAGCACCCCCGGCATTCGGGACGTTTTACGTCCCGAATACCGGGCGTTCAGAGAGGCTCCGCGTCTTGTCCGCCCCGAAATCAGAGCAAAAACCATTCAAAGAACAAGTTCTCTGCCTGATTTTTACT
>CADCPJ010000205.1 GCA_902803245.1 uncultured Lachnospiraceae bacterium
GACCGCGAGAACCTCGATGACACCGTCGCCGATCTCGATGATGGAGACGTCGAATGTGCCGCCGCCCAGGTCATAGACCATGATCTTCTGGTCGCTCTCATTGTCGAGCCCGTATGCGAGGGCAGCCGCCGTCGGCTCGTTGATGAAACGCTTCACGTCAAGTCCCGCGATCTTTCCCGCGTCCTTGGTTGCCTGTCTCTGTGCGTCATTGAAGTAAGCCGGAACCGTGATCACGGCCTCTGTGACCTTCTCGCCCAGATAGCTCTCCGCGTCGGCTTTGAGCTTCTGCAGGATCATCGCGGAGATCTCCTGCGGCGTGTAGCTCTTGCCGCCGGCTGTGACCTTCTCGCTCGTTCCCATCTTTCTCTTGATCGAGGAAATGGTGTTCTCGGAGTTCGTGACCGCCTGCCTCTTGGCCGGCTCACCTACGAGTCTCTCACCATTTTTCGTAAATGCCACCACGGACGGAGTTGTTCTCACGCCTTCCGCGTTGGCGATGACGGTCGGCTGACCGCCTTCCATAACTGCCACGCAGCTGTTCGTCGTACCAAGGTCGATACCGATGATTTTGCTCATAATCTATTTCCTCCTCTAAAAAAGATTTATTTTTCTATCTGTAAACTGCCGCCGGAGCCTGAAAGATTACTGCCCGGCTTAAGTGTTGTTTTTATGCCTTAAGGTTCTTTAATTGGCAACCTTCACCATGGAATAGCGGATCACGCTGTCCTTGTAGGTGTAGCCTTTCTGAAGCTCCTCGGCGACGACGTTCTCCCCGAGGCTCTCATCCTCCACATGCATCACCGCGTTGTGAAGGTTCGGGTCAAAGCTCTCGCCTTCCGCTTCGATGGGCTTCACTCCGATGTCGTCGAGGGCTTTCACGAACTGCTTCGCGATCTTGTCCATGCCCTGTGCGACCGGGTCTTCCCTCGATTCCTCCGGGAGAGATACAAGCCCTCTTTCAAGGTTGTCCAGCACCGGAAGGATCTTCGTCATGACATCCTTCACCGCGTAGGCGTAGAGGTCGGACTTCTCCTTCTCCGTGCGCTTGCGGAAGTTCTCATATTCCGCGAGGGTCCGCATATAGCGGTCCTTCAGCTGGGCGATCTCCTCGTCCTTTTTCTGAAGGGCTTTTTTGTCTTTTCTTGAGAAAATGCCGCCCTTCCGGTCCTCGGGATCT
The DNA here is from genome assembly GCA_902803245.1 of uncultured Lachnospiraceae bacterium. Classification (GTDB taxonomy): domain Bacteria; phylum Bacillota; class Clostridia; order Lachnospirales; family Lachnospiraceae; genus Chordicoccus. Next base: position 1,178 of record CADCPJ010000205.1, read on the forward strand.
CCCTCCGGCGTCTCGCCGGCGTCTTCTTCCGCGGCTTCCCCGCCGCTCTTTATTTCCCCGCCGGTCCTGGCATCACCGCCGTCCTTTGCTTCCCCGGCATCTTCGGCATCTCCGCCGTCCTTTGCTTCCCCGCCGGATCTGGCATCTCCGGAGGCCTTCGCCTCTTTGCCGTCCCCGGCTTCTTTTTCCGCCCCGGCTTCCGGGCTCTCACAGGTTCCGGAGTCTCTCTCCGCCCCCTGCTCCATATCCGTCTTTCCTTCTTCTGTCAGTATTTCCTCATCGGAAAGCTTCTTCTCTTCACTCACGATCAGGTCTTATCCTCGCTTTCTGTCATGCCGCCCCCGCCTGCAGCCCCCGGTCTTCCGAAGACGTCGCTCAGCGTCGCCTTCACGGTTTTTAAGAAGTTCATGACGTGTTCGTAATCCATTCTCTTCGGGCCGATAATTCCGATCGTGCCCTGCAGCCCGTCTCCGAGCTCATAGGTAGCTGTCACCACCGAGCAGTCCTTCATCGATTCCACCGGGCTCTCGTCTCCGATGTACACCTGGATGCCGCCCCCGTCCGTCTGTTCCTCGGATGCCTTCACGAAATCCGCCAGAACATCCTTCTCCTCAAGAGTCGAGATCAGCCGGCTGGCGCTCTCGCTGTCCGCGAGCTCCGGATACCGGAAGATGTTGTTGGCGCCGCTCGTGTAGATCTGCATGTTCTCATCCGTCTCCGCCCGGATCACCTCGGCGATCGTGTCGAGCACCTCGCCGACGATGGCGCTGTGGATGCCCGCCTCCTCCTTCACGTTGGAGATGAGCCCTAAGTTGATGTCCGCGAGCGTAAGCCCGTTGAAGCGGGTGTTAAGGAGAAGGTTGAGCTTTAAAACCTGCTCCTCCGAAATCTCGTCGGCAAGATCGATCAGGTGGTTCTTCACGATGTTGCCGTCCACTACCACCACGTTGAGGAGCTGCTTCGGCGTCAGGCGCGACAGCTGTATGAACTTCACCTTGTTCCGCTTATAAGAAGGCGCGGAAAGCATCGCGGTGTAGTTCGTGTTCATCGCGAGAAGCCTCACCACCTGTTTCAGGACCTCCTCCATGCGGTTCGTCTTCGCGATCATGAGGCTGTTCATCGCAGTGACCTGCTCGGTCTTCTCAGTGACCAGCCTGTCCACGTAGAGGCGGTAGGCCTTGTCGGTCGGGATTCTTCCCGCCGAGGTGTGGGGCTGAATGATGTACCCCATCTCCTCGAGGTCCGACATCTCGTTCCGGATTGTGGCGGAGCTCAGATTCAGGTCCGTATACTTCGAAATCGTCCGCGACCCGACAGGCTCACCTGTCTTCAGGTAAGTCTGAATGATCGCATCCAATATCTTCGATTTCCTTGCATCCAGTTCCACGGCCTAAATCCTTTCCTCGCTATTAGCACTCAGTTTGGTGGAGTGCTAATATCTTAGTACAGAATATACACCCCGTCGGAATGGATGTCAACATAAAAAAAGAAAATAAAATGAGAAACACGCAAAAAAGAAAACAGAGTGCAAAAAGTATTAAAGAAGGGCGCCGCCGGCGCCCTTCTTTCTACTTGAGGATCTCCATCATCTGATCCACCATTTCTTCTTCTTTCAGTCGGAATTTGATCTCGACCCGCCTCGACGCGTCCATATCGATCTCGCCGTTCTCGTCGTAAATCGGATTGCTGTAGGACCTCCCGTTGGCGGTGACGATTTCCCGGAGCTTCTCCTGAATATCCGGGTCTATGACCCCGCTGTCGTCCTCGAGGCAGTACGACGCGACGGCGAGGGCCCTCTGCTGCGAGATCTCAAGGTTGGTCAGGTAATCCCCGTCCGTATCCGTGTGCCCCTCTATGATGATCTCCGACACGTAGTCGCGGAA
>CADCPJ010000206.1 GCA_902803245.1 uncultured Lachnospiraceae bacterium
ATATTGATGCCGGGAGGCAGTCCGCTGCTATTACCGATGCAGGCTTGGGCTTGTACTGGTTTCGACGGGGGTTTTGAAGTCGAGGAAGCCATCCGCGGGCCGGACCGCGTACAAACCGGAAACTTATAAATTTAACTGACAACAGACAACAAGTTGCAGTAGCGGCTTAATTGCTGCTCGTCGGCCCGGTTGCACCCGCGCTCCCGGTTACCGGCGTCGAGATCGCGGGAAACGACACCGGCTAAGCTTTGCCCCGGTGGGCGTATGATGAAGCTACCAAAGCCATGAGGCTGCTGCCTGCCGCTTGGCTTGAGGGAATGGAAAGAAGCAGCTGTGATGGGAGATGCCTCGGTGGACAGGCTTTCGGACGCGGGTTCGATTCCCGCCAGGTCCATTTTTAATTTATTCTGATGGTTATGTTCTGTGGCAATGCATGAGGGGGTGCATCTTTTTTACGTTCCTGTTTGTATTTCCCTTATCTGCACATACCATAAAACTGCGTAATCCGGAAGGCAATTCCTTATATGGTTGATTTTCATACGCATATTCTGCCCGGGATTGATGACGGAAGCGAGAGCATCCATATGACCGGGGAGATGCTGAAGGAGGAGCTTCATCAGGGAGTCGACTGTGTTGTGGCAACTCCTCATTTCTATCCGGACCGGATATCAGTGAGGCGCTTCCTTGAGGAGAGGGAAAAGGCGTATGGGCTTGTCTTAAGTCTTAAGGATCAGCTTTCGCCCGGATCGCTGCCCGGGATTCTTCTCGGAGCGGAGGTCTATTATTTTCCGGGGATGGGGGCAGCCGATCAGCTTCCGCTCCTTGCTGTCGGGAACACGAGGACGATTCTTTTGGAGATGCCTTTTGGGCAGTGGACGGATGATGTCTATAAGGACGTGCGGGAAATCATAGAGAAGCAGGGCCTTAAGGTCGTGCTCGCCCATGTGGAGCGCTACACGGACCTTCAGAGGGACCGCTCGGTGTGGAGAAAGGTGATGAGCCTCCCGGTCGTCCCCCAGATCAATTCGGGCAGCTTCCTGCACCACAAGACGGGGCTCTTCAGGAAGGACAGGAGGAGAGAGTTCAGCTTGGACTTCCTGAGACGACACGGAAGGCTGATTCTGGGAAGCGACTGTCACAACCTGACGAGCCGCAGGCCGAATCTGGCGGCCGGAAGGGCTGCGATTGAGACGGAGCTCGGCAGGGATGCCCTGAAAATGATTGATTCTGTCACATCCGAGGTGCTTCGATGAAGAGACATACAGTCTTTAAAACATGTACTGCCGCCTTGACCGGTGTTATGCTCTTTGCGGCATCTGCTGCATGCTTCCTGCCTTCGCGGGCGGCTGCCGGTGAGATGGAAGTGAATTCCGCGGAGGATCTCGAGACGGATGAACCCGAAGACGAATTCGAAGAAGACGATCCTGAGGATGAAGAAGATCTTGATTCCGAAGATGATTTTATGGAAGAATATGCCAATGAGGTGTATTTTGAAAAAGCAGATTACGGGTATGATCACCGCATTGAGTCTTTTCTGATCATCGGCACGGACGGAAGCGGGAATGAGGATGAGATCGGAGAGGAATACCGGGGCGCCATGGCAGACTTCCTGACTCTCTTTGTAATCGACCACACGGATGACAGCTACGGGTTTCTGGAGCTTGACCGAAACACGATTACTCCCGTCTGCGTGACAAATTCTCTTGGGGACCGGCTCGGCTATTATGATATCCAGCTGTGTTACTCCCATTACTATGGTTCTGATCCTGAGAGCAGCGCTGAGAATACGCTTGAGGCGGTCGGAACACTGCTCGGAGATCTGGAGACGATTGACGGATACTATGCTCTCAACATGGATGACGTAGGTATCCTGGCGGACGCAGTGGATGGAGTCGAAGTCACGCTTGAGGATGATCTGACTTCGATTGATCCTTCCTTTGTTCCGGGTGCAGCCGTAGTCCTTAAGGGAGACCAGGCAGAGGCATATCTCCGCGCCCGCATGGAGGTTGGGGATGGCGATAATAAGGGCAGAATGAGAAGGCAGCGCGCCTTCATCAATGCTTTTTATGACAAGGCGATTGAGAAAATAAAGTCTGATAAAACGTTTTTGAATGATCTGTACGCTGTGATGAAGGATGCTGCCGTGACAGACATCTCCGGAAATGAAGTCTCCAGGATTGCGGAAGCGATGAGAAGAGGGACAAACAAGGGCATCGTCGGGATTGAGGGCGAGACCAGAATTGAGGTGTCGCAGGCGGATGGTGAAGAGCACGAGGCTTTTTATCCCAAGGAAGAGTCTGTTATTGATGCCATGACGAAGCTTTATTCGCTTCATCTTTTGTACTCCTATGAGGACGATGAAGATGCAGCATAGCGATTTAAGTGAGACAGGTGCTGATTGCGGGAGCTTCCGGGTTTTTCCCGGTTCTCTATAATCCTATAGGAAAGGAGGTGTGTAGGAGATATGCGTATCAAAAGAGTTTTAGCGACTGTACTGGCTGCTGCTATGCTTCTCGGATCAACACTGAGCGTTAGCGCAGAAGTTACGAGCCCGAGTGGAGCAAACATTCCTGATGATGCAGTTGAGGAAGGGCATTCCAATTCCAATGTTTATCTGTCAGATGACGAGAAGTCGGTTCTTGCAATTGACAGTAAGAAGGATGCCGCCGGCAACGGAGTTGTAATTCCCAAGGCTGTCGAGTATGTCGGTGATGGAAAGAACCCTGTTCTTGTCGGCGACAATAACGGCATCACAAAGGTTCGCATGA
>CADCPJ010000207.1 GCA_902803245.1 uncultured Lachnospiraceae bacterium
ATCAGATCGGGCTTGTTCTCCCTGACATATTCCAGCAGGGCCCGCCCGGATTTCAGCGCTGTCACGCGCATATGCTGCTTGCTGAGGATGAGGCCAGCCATCTTCAGATTGGTGACGTCGTCGTCCACTACAACGACCCAGTCCGAACAGCTGCGGGGCTTTTCCGTCCTTTTGCTGCCGCCCGGTCCGGCCTGCCGGACCTCGGTTGCGATCCCGGTTATGGAACCGTACTCCGTTCCCTTCCACTCGTCTATGGTTCTTGCGAGCACGCTTCCGATGTCGGCTTCCCCCACTCCCGCAAGGAGCAGGAATACCTGGTTGTCGCCAATTTCAATCATCATGTCGCTGCTGCGAAGCGTGTGCTGAAGCTGCCGGCGGAACGCAGGCATGATCTCCTTTTTCCTTGCTTCTGCCAGATTCTTCGGCATTTCCACGGTGAAGAGAACCTGGAAGGCTGCGCCGCCTGAGCGGTTCAGGCAGTACTGCATGCGGCGGCAGGCGCTGTCGAAGGCCTCTTTGCCCATCCACATGCCCTCGGCGGATTCGCTGCATTCCTCCAGCGCAAGGGAGATCTCCTCCAGAGTGGTCCTCGCGGTATCCGCCGCCTGCCCGGGCTGTCCGGATAGGTCTTGCCGGGCGAGCACGCTCTGCACGCAGCTCGTCAGCCCCGCTGCTGTCAGGGGCTTGCTGACTGCGGCGGCTGCGCCCATGGCCCGGGCATTTTCCGCGAGCTCCCGCTCCTCCTGGTCCGTCAGCAGGATGACGGGGACGTCTGCACCGGGCCCCATGGCCTTCCTCAGGGCCGCGACGGCCTCAAAGGCGCCGAGTTCCCATATGACATTTCCGAGGATGATCAGATCCGGCCGGTTGTCCCGAAGATAATCCAGCAGGCTCTGGGCTGTCCTGAAGCCGGTCATTCTCATCTTCAGTTTGCATATGATCTGCCCGGCGGTCTGCAGAGTAGTCTGATTGCTGTCCGCGATGACGATCCTTTCCATGGCGCAGTCTCCTTTTTGTATAGCAAATCAGTATCATTATATATGAGGATCATATCGCAGAGAAATATGAATTTCGGTATCTTTTCGAAAAAAAGTGAAAATAACCGGAAAGACATGCTATGATCTGGTATGATCTGGAATAGAAGAAGATCAGTTTTTCAGCAGAAAGGAGAAATCCATGTCACTCAAACGGGCACGTGTGATTGCAATAATTGCGGTTCTCTTGATGATTCTCCGGGGTACTGCGCCAGGCGGACTCTCCGGCAGTCCCGTCCCGATAAGCAGGGTATACGCTGATGATACTAAGAGCGTCCCTGTAAAAGTGCTGATTCTCCCGAAATTTGAAATAGGCGATATAACGGGTGATTTTCCGGGTGAAGCACAGCTGTTTTATGAATATTACTGTGCCGGCTGCGAAGAGATTGCGATTCCAAATACGACGCCATCTGCCCATTTCTATTTCAACAGTGAAAACGGCGTGGGTCTCCTTCTTACGGGTTCCGGGAAAACAGCTGCCGGCTTGTCCCTGATGTCATTGCTTTCCTTAAATGCCTATGATTTTTCCGATACCGTGATCGTTTCCGTCGGCTGTGCCGGAGGAAACACCGGGTTATGCATCTATGGCGATATGGTTCTTGTCACCGCAGCCTGTGATCTGGAGCTTGGATATCACGCCGGAAGCAGGGAGATAGCGGATCCGGAATACGGGCTCACCTGGTTTCCCTCTGATTCTTTCAACGAGTATAGCTGCAAGCATCTGGACCCGGAGCTCTGTGAAAAAGCCTATCAGCTCATAAAGGACTGTCCGATGCGAACGACGGAAAATACCCGGCGGATTCTTGCGAAAAACTTCCCGGATGAGGAGTGGGCCGGCAGGGAACCTCAGGTGCTGAAGGGAACCGCCGTCACAGCAGACAGTTACTGGAAAGGCACAGAGGATCACGCGAACGCCGTCGCCGCAGCAGATTATTATGGGTGTCCCGACGCGTACGCCGCTACGGAGATGGAAGAGATTGCCGTGATGAACGCTGCAGAATGCTTCGGATTGCAGGACCGGGTCATTTCCCTGCGTGTTATCGTAAATCTGGATACGTTTCTCAAAGGCGAGAGCCCGGAGCAGCTCTGGCTTGAGGCCGAAAGTTACGGCAGTAAAGTGACAGACGAAAACAGCGAAACAGTGGATGTCTTCGCATCCGGCATGGAAAACCTGTTTGATGCGGGGAAGATCGTGATTGATGCCGTCCTCGCCGGTAAATTGCAGGCAGCACAGTAAAGCGGCAGCGCTTTTCTTTTCCGGAAGGTCCTTTGCCTTCCCGAAAAAGTTCATCGTCTTTGGCGTCTGTAACAATGCCTGCCTCCATTTATCCCATAGACAGCGAAGTAAACAGAGTGCCTTCGTCAGTAAGTTGAACCCAAGTCTCCTGTCTGCTATACTTATATACAGTCTCATTTCCGAATCATTGAGGCGAAGGGCAGAACAAAAAAGAAAGGACTCGCTATGAAGAAGAAACTGACTCGCAGGATTATCTGGATGTTCGCGATCGGCCAGCTGGGGTGGAGCACCCTTTCCGCGATCGTCACGAACTGGGTCATCAGCTTTTATGAACCAAACGAGGAGATGCTCGCGGCGGGGCAGACCGTGTTTCTTCCGCAGGGCAGAGTGATTCTGGGAGTAGTGACGATTCTGGGAGGGATCTATGCTCTGGGAAGGCTCTTTGACGCCATTACCGATCCCTGGATCGCAAATCTCTCAGATAAAAGCAAAAACCCAAAAGGCCGCAGGCTTCCCTTCATGAGAAGAGCGGCACTTCCCCTGACAGCGGCGACGATCCTCATCTACTGGTCGCCCATAAACGGCACAAGCCCTGTCAACGGGGTCTGGGTGATGGTCATGATGCTCCTTTTTTACCTTTTCATGACGGTTTATTGTACGCCGTACAATGCCCTGATCGCGGAGCTCTCCGGTTCGCAGGATGAGCTCACCGCAATATCCACCGCAATTTCATTTACCTTTATCTTTGGATCAGCGCTGGGCTATGCCTGTCCCTTCATCTGGGGCGCACTGACGCCGGCCCTTGGCAGAGTCATGGCGATTCGTGTCACCTTCGTCATCCTGGCAGTGTTTGCACTGATCTGCCTGCTGATTCCGACCTTTACCATCAATGAGAATGATTTTGTGGAGAGCAAACCGGCAGAGGGAAATGCATTCTCCTCACTCACCAAGACATTCGCAAACAGGGAGTTCCGGATTTTTGTCGCTTCGGATATCTGTTACTGGGTTGCGATCACGATGTTCCAGTCCGGGCTGACATTCTTCATTACTTCGCTGATGAAGCTGCCGGAAACCATGAACACCGTCCTGTATATCGGCATGACACTCCTTTCGGTCTGTCTGTATGCCTTTGTGGGAAAACTGACGAAGCTCTTTTCCAAGAAAAAACTGATTATCTTCGCCTTTGCGGAGTTCTCTGTTGTCTACCTGATCACGGCTCTGTCTCAGGGACAGGGCGGCACAAACAATGGCATGGCCTTCGGCATCGCGGTCATGGTCCTCGCGGCGCCGGCGATGGCAATCCTCGGAATCCTTCCTCAGACGGTCGTCGCGGACATAGCCAAGAGCGATGAGGCACAGACGGGAGAAAACCATGACGGTATGTTCTTTGCGGCGAGAACCTTCGCCATGAAGCTGGGACAGTCCCTCGCGGCCATCCTGTTTACTTCCCTCGCAACGATCGGCAGGGCGGACGGAACCGGCTACCGCATCGCCGCGGTCTCATCCACCGTTCTGTGCCTCATAGCCGCTCTCCTCATGAAGTTTTACAATGAGAAGAAGGTTATGCACCTTCTTGGAGAAGATCAGGGAATAGCGGAGACTCTTTTAGCTGATCGAACAATCGGGGGAAACAAATTTCCGCGACATTGATCTCAAATTTCCCAAAGGCGGCGAAAATCCCCACGGTGTCCGCCACAAGCTCATCCCAGACAGCGCTGGTTTTTTCCGGAAACAGCCTGCGGCTCCTTTACCGTTGCCTTTTTGCTGTCAGTGTGTCCATTGGCATCATTTATGCCGCAGGTTTCATTTCTGCTGTTACTTTCATTTCCTCGCCATAGATGGTCTCAAATTCATCCCGCATTGAAACCGCTTCAAAGCCAAGAGAGGCACAGTCTGCGGCACACTCCGCTGCTTTCGCTTCGTCTCCGTAATCGCGCAAAGAAAAGACACCTGCATCGGATAACCCGTGCAGATGTCCCTCCTCTTCATTTTTATGTCTC
>CADCPJ010000208.1 GCA_902803245.1 uncultured Lachnospiraceae bacterium
ACGATCGAGGACACCGGCATCGGCATGTCGGAAGAATTCCTTGAGAGGGCATTTGAGCCCTTCGTCCAGGAAGAGACCAGCGACACGAGGAACGGCACGGGACTCGGCCTTGCCATCACGAATGCCCTGATCACGGCCATGGACGGCAATCTGTGCCTTGAAAGCGAGCTCGGCAAGGGAACCCGGGCCGTGGTCACCTTAAGCACTGTCTGGAGAAACTCCGAGGGAGCCCCGGAAAAGGCCGCAAGCATGCCGGAAGCTGGCGTGTCCGTTGACGCTCCGGCCAGGGGGATGCACCTCCTTCTTGCCGAGGACAACGACATCAACCGGGAAATCGCATGCATCCAGGCCGAGAAGTTCGGTTTTCTTGTGGACACCGCCTCAGACGGCGCCGAGGCGCTTAAGCTGTTTGAGAAGTCCGAGATCGGCTACTATGACCTCATACTCATGGACATCATGATGCCGAATATGGACGGCCTTGCGGCCACGAAGATGATCCGCGGACTGCAAAGGCCCGATGCGAAAGAAGTCACGATCGTCGCCATGACGGCCAACGCCTATGCGGAGGATATCGACCGCTCGATCGAGAGCGGCATGAACACCCACCTCTCGAAGCCGTTCAGGGACGAGGATCTCTTCGCGATCTTCCGCTCCATCATCTCCAAAAAAGAGCACCCGGAATGATATTTCCGATCCATCATCTCCAAAAAAGGGCACCCGGGATGATATCTCCGGGTGTCACTTCTTTCGGACGCGGGTGATGAGCCAGTAGGCTCCCATGGTCTGCCCCGGCTCATCCGTCACGTCTCTTTTCAGATACTCCTTAAGGCCGGACGAAGCGGGATCATAGCTTCTTGCGGCCTCTTTCGTCGGGTACTCGATCTCGGCGTACCAGAATTCCTCCGGCCGTCCCTCGTCGACGTGATTGACTTCGAGGCGGAGTCCATGAGGCAGGGCATAGGTCCGTCTCACCTTCGGGATGAGAGGAAGGCCGATCACTCTCTCGATCTCCCGGAATTTATCCTCAGGTATGTCCAGCTCGATTTCCTCCCTGGCGATTCCCCTCCCGGTCTTTATGCAGAGCACATAGTCCGTTCTGCAGGCGTCCCCGCCGGCACAGGTGCCGTCCTTGAGATCCTTCCCCGCGCGTCTCTTCAAGGTCTCCTCGCGGATGCGGACCGTCGGTTCCACGGTGAGGTAGCCCTGTCTCATCAGATGCTCCTCAAGAAGAGGCAGTTTCTCATCGGGCCACCCGCTCACAAGCCATTTTCTCTCAATCTCCATGGCGCTCCTCACTCGTCCCAGCCCTGATGCATGCGGTAGATCACAAGGATGTCGCGGACGGTCTCATTTTCCTTAAGCTCAATATCCCCGTGCGCAGTGCAGGCGGGAAGGTCCGGCTCATCCTCATTCATCTCGAGGTCGATCCAGTCAAAGGCCGCGTTCGTTGCGTTCCTTAAGACTTCCACCATCGAATCGCCGTCCGCCTCACACATGCAAAGATCCGGGAAGCGGGCGTGAAAGCCTCCCTCCGCTTTTTCACTGATTACAGCAGGATAGATAAAACGCATCGCTTGTTCTCCTTTCCTTCTCAGAAGCCGGCGAAGATCTTCTCCAGGACCTCGGAAGGTCTCATGGCCCTCACCCCGTCCGGGTCAGTCAGGATTCCTCTCCCGCTCACGTCCCAGCTGAATTTTCCGGCATTTATGTCGCTCATCATATCTGCGTATTTCTCGTAAGCCCTCACCTGGGGCTCATATCTCGCGTACCATTCCGGGTAGAAGAGGCCCATATAGCGGTCCGCAAGAAGGTAAGCCTCGCAGTTTTTGTCCTGGCCGAGCGCGGTGAGCTGCAGGCCTCCCCCGTGGCCTCCCGTCCGGCTGTCCGTGGGTGAGCTGTGCAGTATGAGAATACTTCCGTCATCGCAGGTTCCGAGGCAGAGCCACACATGGCCGCTGATGCTCACAATATCCCCGGGGAGAAACATACTTGTGTTGTGATCCACAGGCTTTATCAGGTCTCTCGTGTATGCGCCCCATCCGCGGTTGGAGTAGTTGATCGGCATCTCGGTGGAGGTCACGACATACCCCTCTTCCCCGTCCGTCGTATTCAGGGTGTTGTAGACGGCCCAGCCTATGAATCCGGAGCAGTCCAGCCCCGCGTAATAATATTCGTTGTAGTGCTGATAGGGGTAATAGCTGTGCTCGGGGTCGTCCGGATCCTCCGCATTCCTTTTGCGGAACACGTAGTCGCTGTCCATGAGATGGAAGAAGTCGTTCCAGGTCGATTGATAGCCGATCGAGACGGACTGCGTCCCCGACCCCGTATTCTGCCAGTTCCATCCGCCGCCATAGACATAGAGGCAATTGCCGGCAGGCATCATCGCCGTTCTCAAGAAGTTAAGCAGAGTTCTTTGTCCCGGTTCCCCCTGAACCGGAGGAACATACGGGTCCGCCACAGGCATGATATAGAGGGAAGCCGCTTTCCCGTTGCTGTTCAGCACAGCCCGGACATGGTCCCCGATCTGGGGCTTCGCGGCCTCGACATGGGCCCCGCCCGGGGCAATCGTCACCGAATAGACTCCGGTCTCGTTGGTGATCAGCACCTTTCTGCTGCCGATCTCCACGATTCCCGTCTCAGGATCCTTGCTCTTAAGCTCGCCGGATACAACCCACTCGCTGTCGTCAAAGAGAGGCGATACGGAAGTGACCATACCGTCTTTCACCTTCATGTCGTAGAGGTATCCTTCCATGAGACGGTTCTGCACCGGATAGGCAAATACGCCGTCCGCCTGCCGCTCTCCGTTGTCGATGGTGTAGAGAACTTCCTTTCCGCCCACAAAGAAGCGGTAGTTGAACTTGTGTTTGTTGTCGATATTCCGGTCCTCGAGGCCGTATCCTTCCACCCCCAGATAGACTGCCTCCTCTTCCTTCGGTCCGCCGCCTCCCTGAGAAGAGGCGCTGCAGCCGCCAAGCATAAGTGCGCCCGCAATCATAAGCACTGCTCCTTTCC
>CADCPJ010000209.1 GCA_902803245.1 uncultured Lachnospiraceae bacterium
TACCTGTCCCCGAGCTCCCTGTCGAACACCACTTTGAGGATCTCGAAGTCCTTCCGCGGCATCATGAGGTCTATGTCGTCGTCCCAGGGGATGTAGCCCTTGTGGCGCACGCTGCCGAGGACCGAGCCCCCGCAGAGCGTGTAGAATATGGAGTTCGCCCTCGCCACGCGGTCAAAGTCACGGAGCCCCTCAAAGAGGACCTCCTTCAGCTTCTGAAGCTCCGCGTCGTCCAGATGGTGAATATAAGGGCTCCTCGACAGTCCTTCCTTCCGCTCCCTGACTCCGTCGACGCCGGACAGGGACTTGAGTGAAAAGCGTCTCTTCATAGGCGGTCTCTATCTCCTCCCGATCATCTTCTTTATGTTCTGCTTCACTTCATGCCTGAGGGTCGTCTTCTTCGCGAAGACCCCCTCGTGGAAGCGGGTCAGGCGGCGCGCGGTCTCCGCCCCGTCCGCTTCTAAAATCGGGCGGAGGGGAGGAAGGTGCCTTATGCCCCTCACCTTCCGGTCGTGCAGGGTCTCCCCTTCGGCCGTCCCGAAGCTCTCGGATGTGTAGATCGTCCTCAGGTCATTTTTCTTAAGGAAATCGACGTAGTGGGCGAAGTGCCCGGAATGCGCCTTTAAGTGGGACTCAAAATCGATGTGACCGATGAGCTTCCCGAAGTCCTTCATCACCACAGTTCCGTCGGCCCGCACCCAGGATGCCGCGAAGACCTCCTCGGGGGTGAGGTGCGGAAGGGCGTGGTACTCCACCAGTTCCCTCGTCCTTGCGTCGAACGGGCAGAAGAGGGCGGGCGTCCCCGCGAGCACGGCCGCGAGATTTCCGTGCATCCGCGTGCCGAAGCTTAAGTCCCGGCTCTTTAGGAATTCCAGCCAGGAATAGACGTCCCCGTACATCCGCGCACTGCCGTTTAAGTAGAGCGGGTCCTTTAGCGTCATGGGAAATCCCTCCGACGCGGGAAGGGAAAACGGCACCCCGGCGTACATGAGCCGCAGCTCCTCTCCTCTTTGCGGAAGGTACACGGCGTCGCGGAAGCGCTTTGCCGTCTCCCTCACGAAGCGGATGTGCTCCTTTGTGGAGCCCTGGGAGAGATTGAAGCTCACGGCGGCGTCACAGCCCACGAGCACTTTTTTCCAGGTGTCCCGGACTCTTGGCACCTCTCCCCAGGTATACATCGACGGACATCCGATGACCGTATAGTCCCGCTCCTCGGCAAATCCCAGTCTCTTCAGATAGTCCGCCGTGATCTGCCCTCGCACGCCGATGAGCGCGGAGCGGCCCAGGACCGCCCGGAAGAACTCCTTCGCTGCATAGTCGAGGATGATGTCCCGCTCCCCGCCCGGCTCATAGGTGTCCCTGAGGCCGCAGCCGATGACCACCACGGGGATGTGAATGCGGCGGATCAGCTTCGCGAGCTCATGGAACTCGCGCGCAAATCCCGGCCGGATGGCGTCCGCGAAGGGGAGAACGAGGGCATCGTATTCCTCGTCAATCTTCGCGGCCTCCTCGTCCGTGTAGTGAAAGCGGTACCTGGTGGGGACGATCTCCGTGTCCTTATCCACCATAAGCGCCCGGTATATGCTGTTCGCATAGACCAGGTTGCCAAGGTTTTCGCCCATCACCCTGGGCAGCATCTCGTAAGGCACTTCCTCGTAAGGCGTCCCGCCGGCGCGCATCAGGATCCTCGCCATGATGATTCCTCCCTGCTCCTTCTACAGCCATTTTTGTCGTTAACGAAATTGTCTTTCTTACGCAGAACATTTCGTTTTCCCAATATGCAGTTCATCCAGGCAATTGCCTTCGGCAAACTTAAGGTTTACCAAGTATAACAAAACGGTTCTCTCTTTTTGTTTCTCCCGTCCTAGAAGCTCCCCTCATATTTCCTGTGGAGCACCTTTGCCTTGACGAAGGCCCCGCCCTTCTTCACCCAATCGGTCTTCTCCGTCCCGAAGTACGGCAGCTCGAGAATCCTGCTTTCCGGCATCTCTCCGCTCATGATCTCCTCATCCAGCCAGACATTTAGGAGGAGCTCGCTCACCCTCCCGTAGAGGCGGCCCTGGTAGGAGTCAAGGTCCGCAGCGCTCCCCTCCGCCTCGATCCTTTTTTTCAGCTCAAAGAGCGTGTCGAAGAGCCAGGTGCAGTACCTGTCAAGGAAGTCGCGCCTCATGATCATCATGTTGAACATATATCCCTTCGTCTCCCGCATGGTCCGGTCGAAGGAAGCGAGGTACTTGGGGGATCTCTCCCTTATGATCTCCCTCGTCATGTCCAGATGTCCGGCGTAATGGGTGTGGGCGTAGTGGGAATAGAGCGTCTCGATCACGTACCACCGCTTCTTCGGAACAAACACGGCGTACTGCCCAAGAAGGGGTTTGAGCTCCTCGGAGCGGATCGCGTCCTCCACGGAGCTGCCCTTCCTGTTCCCGTAAGAAAAATGCCGCCTGTAGTGGACGAGCCCGAGATAGTCCTCGCTCAAGTTCTTCCACTCCCAGTAGAGAGCGGTCAGCTCGCAGAATCCGGGGTTTTGGTCCGAGATATTCTCCCCGGTGTCGTCGCAGGCAAATCCCAGCCGCAAGGGATGTCCCTCCCCGTCCCGGGCCAGGGCGGCGCCGACCTGCAGCGGCAGGTAGATGGGATCGGGCGGCATCGGGTAGCTCTTGTGAGAAGCCACCGCGATGCGGACACTGATTTCACTCATTTACATCCTCCGGAATCTTAAATAGAAAAACGCGTCGGTTCTCCTCATCGGTCGGCTCATTTTCTGATGTGGACCTTCCTGAGCGCGGTGTCCTCCATCTCGAGGACGAGGGGTTCCTTTCTGAGCGTAAGGATAAGCGCGTAGCACCCGAAGAAGAGGATGGCAGTGACGAAGAGGACGAGGAGGCACATCCACTCATTTTCCGGGCGGACCACCCATTTCATCCACACGGAGACCGCAGCCCCCGCAAGTATCGCTCCTAAAATCGAGCCCCATTTTATCTCCCTGATCGCATCGCGGAGCCTCCCCCGAAGTGCCGCATACTGCCAGATCAGCACCACGAGCTCCGCCACTAGCGTCCCGACCGCGGCGCCCGCGGAGTGGAACTTCGGTATGAGGATCATATTGAGGACAAAATCCGTCACGGCCCCGGCAATCTCCGATTTGAGAACCACCTTCTCCTCGCCCAGAGGGACGAGGATCTGGATGCCCATGATATTCGTCATGCCGATGAGAAAGAGCGTCGGCATGATGATCTGCATCGGAAGGACGGCGCCCTCGTAGGCACTCCCCGACAGAAAGCCGATCCCCTCCCTCGCATAGAGCATGAAATAGACCGCGAGGGGCGTTGCCGCGATGGCGATAAAATTCAGGGCCTTCCTTGTGATCCTCCGGAAGGCCTCCTCCTCGCCGTGCTCCAGGTAGTATGAGGCGCGGGGCAGGAGGACGGCCCCGAGGGATGTGACGATGCTGACAAGGATTGTCTTGACCCTCACCGCCGCGTTGTAATATCCGACGTCCGTGTTCGTTGTGATGAAGCCGAGCATCAGCGTGTCGAGATGGGTGTACACGGTCGTCGCGCAGGCCATCGCAAAGAACACGCCCACGGCGCTGAGGTGCTGCCGGTAGTTGAGACCGTGAATCGGAGTAAAGGATATGATCTTCCTGGCATTGATGAAATTGAGGATGCCGGAGGCCGAAGCCGCGAAGACGGATATGGCCCCATAGATCACGTAGTCCTCCTTCGAGTGAACGAGCAGGAAGAGGGCTGCAAATGCGATCAGCTTAAAGGCGATGGACCGGATCGTGATGTAGACGTATCTCTCAAGCCCCTTGTAGAGCCACTCCATGCCGATGCACTTAAAGAGAATGGTTACGCTGACGATGATGTAGAGCAGCCGGTCCTCCCTGAGCCTCGGCACAAAGAGGATCGCGAGAAAAAACACCGCATAGGAGATCGCGCTCGTGATGAGGTTGATCCCGAGGAGCTCCTGCACCGTCCGGGTCAGGGCCTCCTTGTCGTCGCGCACCTTGGCGCAGGCGCGGATGCCGTAGGTCGGGATCCCGAGCTGTGCGAACATGGCGAAATACGATATGAGCGACGTCGCCATCCCCACCCGGCCATAGTTCTCCGGTCCCAGGATGCGGGACACATAGGGAAATGTGATGATCGGGAAGATGAAGGACGACATCGTCAGGATCGAATTCATGATGAAATTTTTTCTGATCGAAGTGCGCTTAGCCATAGTCTGCCGCCTTGTCCCGTCTACTTCTTCGCCCTCTGTCCGTTCCTTCTTCCATGCGTCACGTAGTATTTCAGCGCACCGTAATCGTCATAGCGGTACTTATTTCTGACCTTTTTATAGCGCGAGATGTAATAGAGGAAGTTATATTCCTTCCTGTAGTCTCTGCCCCTGAACTTCGTCAGGGCGTTCTTCATCCTGCTGCACCCGGTGCCGTGCCAGCCCTTTTTACTGCCTGTCGCTATGAAGTGGAGATAGTACTTCTTCCAGTTTGTGCCGTACTTTCTGCGGAGCGCCGCGTACTCGTTCACATAGGACTTCACGGAGAACTTCGCCGAAGCCCGGTGCATCTTCTTCATCCCGTACCGGACGAAGTACTCGAGCGCCTTCTTCGGGCTCTTCCCGTACTTCTTCTTAAGGGACGGGTATTTCTTCATGTAGTAGTTGAAGTCGTAGACGCTTGCGTAATCCACGCCGTCAAGAACCGTCACATACCCGGGCTTCTTTTCCGCACCTCCCTTTGAATCGCCGCCGGAAGACGGCGCTGCAGGTTCTGCAGACGGGGAAATGGTGCTCTTAGAAGGATCCTTGCTGTCGGATCCCTTGTCCGTGGCATCGGCGGGCGTCTTCCCATCGGGATTTACGCTCCCGTCGGTGAGATCTTCGTCCGCGTCGTAAGCTGCGTCTCCGGCTCCGCCCTGGTTCACTGCTTCCATCCCGGACTTCAGCGCCCTTCCCGCCTCCGCGGAAGTGCCGCCGCATCCGTCCGCCTCACCACCGGCAGGATTTCCGTAAGCTTTGATGCACGTGTTGCCGTACTGCACGCCCGAGACCTTTCCTCCCCCTTCCAGCGAAAATGTGTAGGACAGGATATCGGAATAAGGACTCCCGCCCACGCGGATAAAGGTCTCGCCCTTCCCGCAGGTCGTCGTTCTTGCGAGCTTTCCGCTCGTCCTCGAGGAACCCTCAAAATAGGCCCAGCCCTTGCCACCCTCCGACAGGGTCACTGAGACCGCAAAATCACTTCCCTTCTCCACATATACCGGGGAGGGAAGATCCAGTGTGTAATAGCCGAAA
>CADCPJ010000210.1 GCA_902803245.1 uncultured Lachnospiraceae bacterium
CCCGTGGAGACCGTCACGACATTGCCGCTCACCTGCACTCTCGTCAGCTCCACGTAAGGCATCAGGTCCTCCTCGAGCATCGCGAGGACTTCCTCCTTGTCGACGATGGCCTTCTCGTCAGACGTCATGTACCAGTCCGTGACCTCGTCGTATTTCGCCTTGACCTCCGCGTAATTGGCGTTGGCCGTGCGGAGCTGCGTGAGCTCGTCCTGCACGATGCCGTACTGCCTCTGGGCTTCCCTCAGCTTGTCGTACTGGTCGAGAACCGCGAATTTGGCAAATGCCACGAGCCCCACAACAATCAGTATAATGACAAGGATGTCCTTCGTATTGCTCTTTTCCGTGTCGTAGCGGACAAGGTTGATGGACTTCTTGTCCGGATATTTCAGAGTGCGCTTCGGTCCTCCGCCCCCAATGCCTTTTTTGAAGATCGAAATGCCCCCTTCTTTATTCTTTGCCATAGACGGCCTCCTAACATTTCCCCCGCGGAAAGCATATAACCTTACTTCCGCTTTTTCTCCTCATCATTCCAGCACAGCCCGATCGCGGCCGGCCCGTTCATCAGGGCCTCCTCGCTGCCGCCGATCCCGCCCGTGATCACGGAGAGGGGAATGAGCTCAAGCTGGATGGTGCTGCGGATCTCTTCCACAAGAGGCTTTATCCCCGCGCCTCCGCCGCAGTAATACATCGTCTCCAGGTTATTGTCCCGGTTTTCAAATGTATAGTAGTTGATCGCGCGCATCACATCGATGGCGATTCTTCCGTAGAGGTCCTGGCAGGCCTCGAGTGAAAGCACATTGTCCCGATTGTCGTGCATGTTGAGCTCGGCGATGTGAGGATCGCAGCCGATCGCATCCGCGATGGCATTGGCAATCGACTTGCACCCGGTGTCGATGCTTCTCGTGACCTCGTAAATGCCCTGGGAGAAGATATCGACCCTCGTGGCATTGGAGCCGAGGTCGAGGATCGCGAAATCTCCTGCGGCCATTTCCGGAAACAGGCGGTGGCACAGGTTGCCGATTGCCCTGCTCTCCGGGGTAGCCATGACGAGCTTCAGTCCCGCCCGCTTGAACATCTGGAGGTACTTGTCCATGGTCTCCTTGGCGACCGCCACGGCGAGCAGATCCATTTCCACCACATTTCCTTCGTCGTTCTCTATGAGTCCGATCATGGAATAGTCGTAGATGTACTTGTCCTTATCATCGGAAATGAAGTCATGGAACTCATACGCCAGGTTTGTCTCCAGCTGGGATGCGCTCATGGCCGGCATCCTCGTCCTCCTCGTGTAGGCAATGGTGTCCGGCACGACGATTGCCCCCTTCTTGCAGGTGAACCCGTGCTTCCTGATGGCTTCCTTTATGAGATCCGCCATCGCTTCCCACTGAAGAATTTCTCCGTCCCGGACCATGTCGTCGGGGAGATCCTCCACCGCAAAGCGGATCAGTTTTTCATTTTTTGTCTCTGCGAATTTGATGCGGCGGTTGCCGATCTCAATTCCGAGGTAAGAAGACTTTGCCATACTCTGTTTTTCCTCTCATCTGCTGCAGGCACGTACCCATCCCGCACCAGAGATTCGTTTATTTCATTTTCCCTATTTGCAGTTAAATGTAAGCGCGGCCACTTGAAAATCATAAACCCTGACACGCAAAAATGCCACAGGTTTCTTGCTTCGCTTCGTATCAGAAGAGACTCATATACCAGCCCACAGCATAGGATCCGGCCATGATACTGATGTAAGTCGACAGCGAGATGGCCGGGCCGAACGGGATCCTCTGCTTCTTCATGAGAGCCACGAAGAGGAGGCCCACTATGCAGGAGAGGATCAGGTTGAAGAAACCGATCATGAGCCCCAGATAGAGCCCCACCATAAAGAGGAGCTTGATGTCTCCCCCGCCGAGAGATTCCCTGCCCATCAGCTTGTCGAAAATGAGGCTGAACAGGAGCATCGCGCCCGCTATGACAACAGCTCCGAGCAGTGAGCTCTGCACCGTCACCCCGAGGTTCGGACCAAGCCACGCTCCCATCCCTGAAATTGCCTCCCGCGGGAGGACAAGCGGAATGGTCACCGCCCACCAGATGATCCCGGCAATAACAAACCCGTTCGGGATCCTGTAAGTCTCAAGATCGACCAGGGACAGTCCGAGTAAAATGACCGCAAGCCCCATATAGCGCAGCGTCTCGCCGCTGACGCCGAACCTGAGCACAAGACCCACGAAGGCCGCCGCGAGCATCAGCTCGGTCAGCATGTAGCGCGGGGAGATGTGCTTCCCGCAGTAGCGGCATTTTCCCTTAAGGAACAGATAGCTGAACACCGGAATGAGATCCCGCACGCCCAGCTCATGCCCGCACTCCGCGCAGTGGCTCCGGCCCTTCAGGAAGCTCTCCCCGTGGGCGATCCTCCAGGCCGCGCAATTGATGAAGCTCCCGAACACAGCTCCACAGACCGCCGCCAGGACGGAAAAGTAGACAAGCATGCCCGGTTCCAAAGTTCCTGCGCTCATGATCTGCTGGTCTCCATTTTCTTCATATCATAACAATACCCGAAATCTGTTCCAAGGAGCCGGGCGATGCTCTGCCTCTCTCCCGACCCATATTCTCACGAGCCCGACGAAACTCTGCCGAGCTCCCAGTTCAGCTTCACGTCATTGTTTCCGGTCACAACGCGGATCACCATGGTCTTCGGCTTTCCGTGCCAGACCTCACCGTTGATCTTCATCGTTCCGTACTCGTTGTATCCGAAGGGCTTCCTCGCGACGATCGTGTTTGACACGTCGTCGTAGTAGCCGATATACTCGCCTGCGACATAGTGAACGCAGCTGCCGCTCGAGTTGCCGCAGCCCCTCACCGGACAGCCGGCCCCGTCGTTGGAATTGATCTTCGCGACGGACTCCGCCGTGTTGGCGCGGAGGGCGTCGTCGCCTTTCTGCTGCTGCCCCTTGAGATAATTCATGAACTCATATCCGAAGAAGAGGAGCATACAGACTATGAGCACCGTAAGCAGCGCCTCGCGCCTCGACACCGCCCCCGTTGTACTTCTTAACTTCGAAACCATACTGCCTCCAACGTGACAGTGGGGACAGTCCCCATTGTCACCTTTTACATCAGGTCGTACATCGTGAACATCGGCATGTAGATCGCGATGACGATAAAGCCTGCAAATGCCGCGAGGAATACCATGATCGTGGGCTCCAGCTTGCTGATGGCGCTCTGGACGGCGTAGTCCGACTCGTTGGTGTAGTAAGCGCCGATGACCTTCAGCGTCTGCTCCAGTTCACCGGTCTCTTCGCCGATGGCCGTCATTTCCTGAAGAATCTGCGGGAAATACTTGCTCTGGCGGATGCAGTCGCCGAGACGGTAGCCGGCCTCGACCTGCTCCACCATCCGCTTCACCTCGAGGGCGAGCTGGTAGTTGGCCATGACTTTTGCGGTGACGCTCAGCGCATTTCCGACCGGGAGTCCGGCCTCAAGAAGCGCGGACATCGTGTTGGCAAATTCGGCGGCGCCGTTTAATACGTTGATCTTTCCGAGGACGGGCATTTTCAGCATGGTCCTGGCCTGTCTGATGCGGCCGTTTTCCGTTCGCCCGTAGAGGAGAAAGCCGACGACCAGCGCGACAAGCCCGCCGACGATGAGCCACCACCAGTCGGCGAAGAAATTCGACACGTTGATCAGCACCTGGGTCATCATCGGCAGTTCACCGCCCAGGTCGCCGAACACCGCGGTCAGGGTCGGAATGACCTTGACCATGATGACGATCAGCACGACGATCGCAATGACGATGACGAAGAGCGGATAGGCCATCGCGGACCGCACCTTCTGAGCCAGCTGGTAGGACTTGGAATAGTAGTCCTCCAGAGTCCTGAAGGAGTTCTCCAGCGTACCGGAGAGTTCACCGGCGCGGATCGTCTCGATAAATGTGACCGGCAGCCCCTCGCAGTTCTTCTCAAAGCTCGAGGCCACGGAGGCGCCTTGCGAGACGTCCTGCGCGGAGGCGTGAAGCATCGCCTTCAGCTTTTTGTCCTCGGTCTGGTTTGATATCATTTCCATGCAGACCGCGATATTCATGCCCGACTGCAGCATGATCGCAAACTGCGAGCACATCACGGAGAGCGCCTTGGGATCAACCTTTTTATTGATGTCCTTGCTGAGAAAAGCAAGCGCATCGCTTTTGACGACCGGGTCGATCTTGATGACGACAGGGTACTGCGCCTTGATTCGCGCAACCGCCGCATACTCGTCGACGGCATCGACGACGCCGTTAACCTTCGCGCCGTCCGCCGACAGAGCAACATACTTATAGCTTGTCAATCGCCCTCGCTCCTTTCTGTAGTCGTCAACGAAATTGTCTGCAAATGCAGATCATTTCGACGTGACTTTTCTTTTTTGTGCGGCTCACCGCACAGCGGCTTTCCGCCTCACCTGCGCAGCTAGCTCACTGCACAGCGGCTTTCCGTCTCACCTGCGCAGCCAGCTCACTGCACAGCG
>CADCPJ010000211.1 GCA_902803245.1 uncultured Lachnospiraceae bacterium
ACCTTCAGCCCCTCAAAAGGCCTGGTCTTTTCAAAATCCCTGCAAATGCTGCAGAGCACCGGCATGTGCGCTTCCACCCATCGGATCTTCCGCTCCCCGGACTCCGCAAGATTGATATCCCTGATCTCACTCATAATTCATTCCTCCTCCCTCAAGCCGCTTTTGCTGCAGCTGCCTGCCTTGCTGGCGCTCTGCCATGCGTCATACTCTGTCTCCTCATCCAGGAAACCGATTTTCCATATCGCCTAAAATGCGGAAAAAACCAGCTTTCCTGATTCGGACAGCTCCCCGCAGGAAATGCCGTCCTCCGCATCACTGCCAGGCTTAAGGGCCGCAGAACTCTCAGCCTTGTCCGACAGCGACCAGTTTGCCCACGAAAGCCCGCTTTTGTTCATAAAATCCAGCCAGGTCTTCGTCTCCTTCTTAAAGACGCCGCCGTTCCCGTCTGCCGAGGATGTTCCCCACTCGCTCACAAAAACCGGAATCCCTTCTTTCAAAACGGCGGATACCCTGTCCCTCAGCCACTGGCCGTGTGTCCCCGCATAGAAATGAACGGCATACAGAACATTGGGCTCACTGAGCGGATCCGCCGCGGCGGCGTCCACATCCTGGCTCCAGGTCGGAGTTCCGACGATGATCACGGATTTCGGCGACTCCTCCCGGATCACCGGGATCACATGGGACGCATAGTTCTTTATGTCCTTCCAGGACGTGCCCCCGTTCGGCTCATTGCAGATCTCATAGATGACATTCGGGGTGTCCGCATAGCGCCTCGCCACTTTTCGGAAAAATGTCTTCGCGTCCGACTCGTGGGTCAAAGGGTTTCCGTCGGAGAGGATATGCCAGTCCACGATCACATACATGTTTCTCGCGATGGCGCCGTCCACGGTCTCGTACAGCATCTTAAGAATCCCGTCCTTGTCTGAGAGATACCCTCCTTCCTCGGTGTACATGGCCGCCCGGAAGAGATTTGCGCCGTAAGAAGCCGTCGCTCCGACGGCATTTGACGAAGCAAATTTCGAATACCACTGCAGGCCGTGGCTGCTCATTCCATGGAGAATTACAGGCTTTCCGGACTCGTCCACGAGGCGGGTCCCGCTCACCTTCAGGAAGCCGTGCTCCTTTGCGCCGTCGGAAGCAGACACTATGTCCCCCTTCTGAGTTTTCACATTCGGGCCCTCCTTCTTTCTTCCGCTCTCATCCGCCCTCCGAAACCGGACGGACTTGCCGCTTCCGGCCTTTTTCAGCCTGAATCCGCTGCCTGTGATGCCAAGACAGAGCTTCCTGTTCTTCACCGGCAGAAAGCTGACGCTCCCGTCCCGGTTTTTCCTCGCAGTCCACAGCTGTGACTTCGACTTCTTCCAGCCCGTCTTCCTGACGGCCGCACCGCTCTTCAGCTTCCCTGCGGTCAGCGTCTTTCCTCCCGGCGATACAGTCAGACGATACTTTCCCGCGCGGTAATAGACTGCGCTCACCTTCCGTCCCCGGCTCTCAGGCTGCCAGACCCCGCTGTATGAGGCGGAGGCATCCGCGCTTACAAGGTACAGGAAAATGACGCAAAGCGCAGGAAGGATGAGGAGGATGAAAGATCCGTGAAGCGGCATGTGTTTCTTTATGCAGTTCTTTGGAGCGTTCTTTGTATATGCCATAGTTTTTCTCCGTCCCGGGGCATCATGCATTCTCGAGGGGGCCGGCGGTCACACCTCACCATAAAAGCATAAAATGCATAAGAGTGACACTATGATAGCACAGATGATACAGCCGGTGTATAATAATTCCGCATGAAGGCGCAGCCGGCTGCAGTTTTCCCGTCTCACAGCCGCGGTGTTTTATGGCTGCTTCGCGCGGATCCGCCGTCCCGGCGTGCTTCCTGCATCTCAATCATCAGACAGAAAGAAAGGTATTCCCATGCAGATCCTCGTTGCAGGCGCAGGTGCAGCCGGCCTTATGGCAGCGGCTGCGGCCGCGCGGGCAGGCGCGCAGGTCACGGTACTTGAGCAGATGAAAAAGCCCGGAAGAAAGCTCCTCCTGACCGGAAGCGGCAGGTGCAACCTCACAAACTTAAGTCCCGGCCTTCCGCTCGCTTATGAGAAAACAAATAAGTCCCCTTCCCCGCCGCACCGGCAGTTCGCCGGGCAGGTGATCCGGCAGTTCGGCGCAGAGGACACCCTTTCCTTCTTTGAGGAAATCGGCGTCTCCTGCAGCGCGCAGTCGGACCTCGTCTATCCCAGGTCATTTCAGGCGGAGACCGTCCTTAAGGCCCTTCTTGAGGAGCTTGGCCGCCTCCGCGTAAAGCTGAAATACGACACGAAGGCGGTAGCGGTTTCCCGCCTTAAAAGTGCCGGGAAGTGGAAAGTGAATACGCCCGCCTGGTCCTTCGAGGCGGATCGTCTGATCCTCGCCTGCGGCGGGAGAGCGGCCCCGGAGACCGGCAGCGACGGGAGCGGATACGGCCTCGCCCGCATGGCGGGGCACACTGTGACGGCCACATTCCCTGCGCTGACGGCCATTTTGACGGATGATCCGGATCTCAAAAAGGCGGCCGGAGCCAGGACCCATGCCGAGGTAAAGCTCCTCCTGCATGAAACCGTTCTTTCTTCCGAGACCGGCGAGATCCAGTGGACCGCGGGAGGCCTCTCCGGAATCGCGGTCTTTCAGCTGAGCCGCATCATCGCGGAGCATCTGAAAATGAACGCACCTCACCTCTCCCCCGGTCCGTTTTCGTCTTCAGGGGCAGGGAAGCTCCTGTCCCCCTTCTCCCTCCGCGTGGACCTCGTCCCGGACCGGACAGAGGAAGAGATCACCGGGTCGCTGCAAAGGATGGTTCTTCACAGCGGAGGAACCATGACGAGAAGGGATCTCCTTGGCAGCTTCACGCATGGCCGCGTCGCGGATTTCGTCGACGCCCGTTTGAGGAGAGACCCTTTCGATGCGGCGTGCGGGGAGATCCCCCTCATCGCACGCACCCTGAAGAATCTCCGCTTCGGTATCACGGGCCTTCGGGATTTTAGCCAGGCGCAGGTTACGTGCGGCGGAGTGTCTCTTGGCGAAGTGAATCCGGACCTGCTTGAGTCGCTTATCGCTCCCGGACTCCACTTCGCCGGTGAGATTCTCGACATCGACGGTCCCTGCGGCGGGTACAACCTGCAGTGGGCCTGGTCCAGCGGATATGTGGCCGGGAGTGCGGCGGCTGCCCGCCGATAGAGGCTCCTGATACCGGAACACCGGCACCGGCCCCGGATGCCGGCGCACAGCCGGAGGCTTGACAAAATCCACTCAATTTGAGTAACATCCTAAAGATACCATCAT
>CADCPJ010000212.1 GCA_902803245.1 uncultured Lachnospiraceae bacterium
CCGCCTGCCAGATCAAGCGGCGCGGGACGATCTACAGGTCCTACAACGAGCTGTCGAAGAAGGACGCCGACGCGGGAATCCCGATCGACATCTTCGTCCTCGAGAGCACATTTGACGGGGCGCTGCTTAGGACCATCCACGGGTGCGCCTGCCTCGTGATGGGATATCTGATGTCGGCGAGAAAGACCTTCGAGGACTATCCCTATCTGAAGAAGTATTTAAAGGGAAATGAAGCTCTTAAGGCGTCCTTTGCAAAAAAGGCGGGGATCGGCAGCCTCCTTCGGTTCATGACGCTCGACGAACTGTCCATGCTCACCTACAGGGTCTACACCCTGTGCAGGAATGACCGGTCCCGCTTCGTTACGCTCCCCTCGGGGAGAAGGCATTTCTTCAAGGAAATGCAGCCGAGGAAGGACCTGTGCCGGGCGATAACAGGGGAGTTTGAGGGGCGGAAGGTCCCGCTCCCCCGCGGGTACGACAGGTATCTGCGGAATCTCTACGGGGAAAGATATATGGAGGTTCCGCCTGAAAAAGACCGGGAGAGCCACCCGATCATGGAACTTAAATTCGGGGATGAGATCAGATGAGGACAAAACTGAAGATTGTGTGCCGCGTTCTGATAAGGCGGGCTCTTATGACCTTCTTCATTTTTCCCGTGAAGAGGAACCGGATCGTTATGAGCAGCTATCACAGCGCGAGGGACTACACCTGCAATCCCAAGTACATCACCGAGTACCTGAAGCGCCATGAGAGCGGGAAGTACGAGCTCGTCTGGGCCTTTGCGGACCCGGAGAGATGGAAGGGGATAAAGGGGGTAAGGAGCATTAAGATTCACTCCCTCACCTGGCTTTACTATATGCTCACGGCCAAGGTCATCGTGTACAACAGGAATCCCGAGACCTACCTCCCGAAGCGGAAGGGACAGCTCGTCATCAACACCTGGCACGCAGGCGGGGCGTACAAGAAGGTGGGATTTGAAAATGCGCTTCTTACGCCGCTCGACCGCTGGAAGGCGGAGCAGTTCGAGGAATACGTGGATCTCTTCGTGTCGAGCTCGGAGGCCTTCACGAAGTCCAACATCGAAAGCTATCACTACCGCGGCAGGATCCTAAAGAGCGGAATGCCGAGAAATGACTTCTTCTTCCGGCCGAAGGCCGTGGCGAAGGTCAGCGCACGGGTGAGGCGGAAGTACGGGGCGGACGGGGACAGCTTTGTCGTCCTTTACGCCCCCACATATCGCGGGGATGTGTTAAATCCCGCGGAGAGAAAGACGGAATTTCCGTATCAGGCCGTGCGGGAGGTCCTGACGAAGAGGTTGGGGATGAAGACGGGCGGGAGCGAAAGCACCTCCCCCCGCCGCGACGTGCTAAGAGAGATCAGCGGGAGCGGGAAGGACTCCCCCTGTCCCGACGTGCGCATCTGGAGGAGGGAGCACCATGAGGACACGAACGTCTATGAGAACGCTGAAGGGGTCACGGACGTGAGCGGCGAGCCCGACATGCAGGACCTTCTCGCCGCGGCGGACCTTCTCATCACGGATTACTCCTCGAGCATCTGGGACTTTGCCATCCTCCGCCGGCCCTCTTTCCTCTTCTGTCCGGATCTTGCGGACTACGAGAGCTCCGACCGGGGGTTCTTCACGCCGATCGGGGAGTGGCCGGGGTATCTCGTGCGGTCGGAGGAAGAGCTCCTTAAGCGGCTTCTTTCTTATGACGCCGCCGAGGCGGAGAAAAAAGCCGAGGATCACCTGCGGGCGCTTAAGTCCTATGAGGACGGGGGGGCTTCCCGCCGCATCGCGGCGGTCATCGACGACTGGACGGCCAATCACTGATGTGCTGCGGCTATCAGTAATGCGCTGCGGCTATCACTGATGTGCTGCGGCTATCAGTAATGCGCTGCGGCTATCACTGATGCGCTGCGGCTATCAGTAATGCGCTGCGACTATCAGTAATGCGCTGCAACTATCAGTGATGCGCTGCGGCTATCAGTGATGCGTTACGATTATAAATGAGGAGAGGCGTGCACAGGGAGCGGGACCGCGGATCGGGCTTCCTGCATGGAAAGGGTAGATTGTTATGACAACAGCAATTATCATCGCAGGCGGGTCGGGACACAGAATGGGCCAGGAGATCCCGAAGCAGTTCATCAACGTGTACGACAAGCCGGTGATCATTTACACACTGGAGAGCTTTCAGAAGCACCCGATGATCGACTCCATCTATGTGGTGTGCATCGACGGCTGGCACGACGTGCTTCGGGCCTATTCGAAGCAGTACGGCATCACGAAGCTTAGCGGAATCGTGTCCGGGGGGAAGACGGGACAGGAGTCCATCCGGAACGGCGTCTATGCATTGACGGACATGGACGACGAGGACGTCGTCGTCATCCACGACGGGATCCGACCGCTCGTCGTCGCTTCGGTGCTGACGGATGTGATCCGGAAATGCGAGAAGTACGGAAACGCCGTGACTTCGATGCCCTACAACGAGCAGATCTTCGTGGTCTCTAAGGATGACGAGAACACGACGACGGAGTACATCCCGAGGGAGACGCTCCGCCGCGTCGCGACGCCTCAGGCCTACAAGTACGGAAAGCTCCTTAGTGCCTATCAGGAGGCCTTTGCGAAGGGGATCGGCATCCACGGCTCCTCCTACACCAACACGATGATGGTGGAGCTCGGGGAGACGCTGCACTTTGCGGACGGGTCGGACAGGAACATCAAGCTGACGACGAGGGACGACCTGGATCTCTTTAAGGCCTATGTCCGGCTCGAGAGGGAATGACGCCCTATGACAGCAAAGGACAGGATAAAAATTGCAGCGCGCCTGCTCATAAGGGAGTGCCTGAAGGTCCTTTGGGTGCTGCCTGTAAAGAAGCGGCGCATCCTCTTTGAGAGCTACGACGGGACTCAGTATTCCTGCAATCCGAAGTACCTGAGCGAGTATCTTAAGAAGCATCACCCGGGGAAGTATGAGCTCGTCTGGTGCTTTGACGACCCCTCGAAATTTAAGGGGACGGAGGGCATCCGGGCGGTGAAGAAGCGCTCTTTCAGGTGGTTTCTTGACTATCTGACCTCCGGGGTCCGGGTGACCAACGCGGCGACCCAGATGACATTTTTCCCGAAGAGGAAGGGACAGCTCGTGATCAACACCTGGCACGCCGGCGGGGCCTATAAGCGCACGGGGATTATCAGCGAACACGTCCAGGCCAACAGCGATTTTAAAAAATGGCGCCGCAGGGAGCAGGCCGGTCAGTTCGACCTCTTTCTGTCCAGTTCCCCGGTCTTCTCGAAGACAAATGTGCGGGAGGCCTATCTCTATAAGGGGCGGATCCTAAAGAGCGGGATGCCGAGAAATGACATCTTCTTTGACGAGGAGAGGGTGGGGCGCGCGTCGCAAAAAGTCAGGGAGCATTTCGGAATCAGAGGGCCCGTCATCCTCTACGCGCCCACTTACCGGGGCAATTTTAATGACACCGGAGAGCTTCCGCTTCTCCCTTATGAGATCGTCTGCAGGGCCTTTAAGGAGCGGTTCGGCGAGGAGGCAGTCATACTGGTCCGGGCCCACTACACGGAGAAGAGGCGTATGCTCGACGCGTATGCAGCCTCCCGCTCTGCCTCAGGTGAAGAGGGGAGAGGACGGCTCCTCGACGCGACGGATTACCCGGATATGCAGGAGCTCCTGTGCGCGGCCGACCTCCTGATTACCGATTACTCCTCATCGATCTGGGACTATGCCCTGCTTGGAAGGCCTGCCATCCTCTATGTCCCGGACCTCGACCGGTATGAGGCGGAGGACCGGGGCTTCTACACTCCGATCAGGGAGTGGCCGGGCATTATCTGCAGGGACGGAGGAAAGCTGGAAGAGGCGATCCTCGGACTTGACGAGGATAAGGAAAGGCGGAGAGCCGGGGCGCATCTTGAGGCCTTCCGATCCTACGAGAGGGGACGGGCGTGCGAGATGACGGAGAGAGTGATCAGGCATTTTCTCAGGACAGGGAGCCTTTCATGACGGATTTTTCCGGAGCCGGTGAGGCGCAGGGAGGCTTTTGCGACAGTTTTTTGCGGAAAGGGAGATTTTCGTGACGGACTTTTTTTGCGGAGCCGGTGAGGCGCACCGCAGGAAGGAGTGACCATAGAGCATGACGAAGCAGCTGACAATATCCGTGGCGGCCTACAACGTCGAGGCGTATCTGCGCGAGACGCTCTCTTCCTGCGTGGCGGAGGAGATCCTCGATGAGATCGAGGTGCTCGTCGTAAGCGACGGCTCGTCAGACGCGACGGCCGACATAGCGAGGGAGTACTGCGAGGCATATCCGGGGAGCTTCCGCCTCATAGAAAAGGAGAACGGCGGCTATGGCTCAACCGTAAATACCGCGATGCGCGAGGCATCGGGGAGATACTTCCGATTGCTGGACGGGGACGACTACTTTGAGAAGGAGGGGCTTTTGGCCCTGGTGAAAGCGCTCAGGTGCTGTGACTCGGACTGGGTCGTCACGCCCTACTGCCGGGTGGCGGACGGAAGCAATGTAAAAGAGGTGAAGCCGCCGCTCTGGGAGCGCTACTGCGGCCGGACCATGAAGCTGTCCGACACGAGGGGCGACATACGCTTCGGCATGTGGGGAGTGACGGCAAAAACGGAGATGCTTCGCAGACACCCGTTCCTTCTCCCGGAGCACAGGCTGTATACCGACCAGCAGTTTGTAGTCTACATGATGCCCCATGTAAAGACCGTGACCTTCCTGCCGACGCTCCTCTACTCGTACCGCGTGGGCCGGGAAGGCCAGAGCGTGAGCCGGGAAAGCCGCATCGCGCATAAGGCGGACACCGTGGATTCGATCCGGCGGATTCTGTATTTCTGCGGAAAAAAAGTATCCCCTGATCACCCGAACCGGCACGCCATACGGGAGAGGGCTGGAGTGTATCTCATCTATGCCTTCCTGACGCTCATGCTGGAGAAGCCGTCCTTAAGAAACTACCGGGAACTGCTCTCCCTTATGAGCTATGCGAAGCGCATTTCCCCGGACATCTGCGAGGAGGCGAAGCGCCGCAAACGGCTGATACGCCTTCTCTATGCCTCCTGCGGCGCCGCCTACTTCGCCCGCGCGGGCCGCATCGACAACTGGAACTGATGAGAAAAGGGGTTATTTATCTATGAGACTTACAGAAAATGCGAAATATATGGCCGACGTGCGCGCGGTGGCGTCACTTCCGCTTCCTTTTGAGAAGCTGCAGGACGCCTCCATCGTGATCTCCGGAGGGTCGGGAATGATCGCCAGCTGCCTGGCGGACGTGCTCATGGCAAAGAACATGGAACCATCGTCCCTCAACTGCCGCATCTACGCACTGGGGCGGAATATGGAGAGGGCGGCGGAGCGCTTTGCCCCCTACATGGGCTCCCGCCATTTTACATTTTTAAAATGCGATGTGAACGAGCCCCTGCATCTTCCGATTGAGAATGCCGACTATGTGTTCCACGCGGCAAGCAACACGCATCCGGTGGCCTATGCCTCGGATCCCATCGGCACGATCATGACCAACATCACGGGCACGAAGAACCTCCTCGACTTCGCGGCGTCCGCCGGGGCAAAGCGCTTCGTCTTCGCCTCCTCCAACGAGATCTACGGGGAGAACCGCGGGGACACAGAGCTCTTCGACGAGTCGTACTGCGGCTATATCGACTGCAACACGATGAGGGCGGGGTACCCCGAGGGAAAGCGCTGCGGCGAGGCCCTCTGCCAGGCCTATATCCGGCAGAATGGGCTCGACGCGGTGATCGCCAGATTCACGAGGAGCTACGGCCCCTCAGTGAAGGGAGACGACAGCAAGGCGATCTCCCAGTTTATTCACAAAGGCGTGCTCGGCGAGGATATCGTCCTTAAGAGCGAAGGCAGGCAGCATTATTCCTTCACCTACGTCACCGACGCCGTGTCCGGACTTCTTTTCTGCATGCTCTGCGGTAAGAAGGGGGAGGCCTACAACATCGCCGATGCCCGGTCGGACATCACCTTGAGGGACCTGGCATCGGCAATCGCGGAGCATGCGGGGACGAAGGTGGTCTTTGAGCTCCCGGACGAGGCGGAGAGCGCCGGATACAGCCGGGCGACTAAGGCGAGGCTCGACGGAAGCAAGCTGAAAAAGCTCGGGTGGTCGGCCGCATACGACATTAAGGAAGGCACTCGAAGGACGATCGATATCCTGCGGTCACTGCAGCCGGAATGACCTGCCGTAGAGCTTAAGGCTGCGCCTTGCGGCATAGGAAGTGAAAAGGGTAACTGTTTGGCGCTCAAGCACCCGCGAAAAAGAACAGTGGAAAAGAACAGTGAAAAAGAACAGTGGAAAATCGGGCGGCCGTCTGGCCGCCCGAAGCATTTTATGAGGCTATGCGCTCTTGATCTCTTTCCAGAGGTTGTAGTAGAGCCTGTCCGTATCCTTCCCGAGATACTTGTAGGCCTCGAGGCCGCTGTACTTTGAGAGGTCCGGGAAGAGCACCTCGTTCGCCCTCGTCTCCTCGTCCATCAGCTCCATCGCGCCCACGTTCGGGGTGGAGTAGTAGATGTACTCGAAGTTCATGAGGGCAATGTCGGGGCGGCACATGAAATCGATCCACTCCTTCGCCGCCTTCTTGTGCCGGGAATCCTTTGTCACCACCCAGGAGTCGATCCAGACGTTGGTGCCTTCCTTCGGGATGGAGTAGACGAGATCCTCATTTTCCTCCCTCGTGTACTCGGCCTCCCCGGAGTAGATGACGCCGATGGCGGACTCGCCCGCGATCATCTTGTCCCTCACTTCGTCGACGACATAGGCCTGGACGAGGGGCTTCTGCTGAATCAGCAGCTCCTTCGCCTCTTCGAGCTCATCGATATCGGTCGAGTTCAGCGAGTAGCCCAGCTTCTTGAGGGCGACCATGAAGAGGTCCCTCACGCTGTCCTGCATGAGGATGTCGTCGTTGTACTTCGGATCCCACAGGGATTCCCAGCTGTCGAGCTCTTCATCTATGAGCTTCGAGTTGTAGAGTATGCCGACGGTTCCCCAGCAGTAGGGCACGGAATACTTGTTTTCGGGGTCGAAATCCCTCGACATCTTCCAGTAATCCTCGCCGATGTTCTTCTTCGCCTGCGGCATGTCGTCCATGTCGAGCTCGGCCAGGAGGCCTTCCCCGGCCATCTTGGCGATCATGTAGTCCGAAGGGCAGATCACATCGTACTGGGACGGATCGGCCGCGACTTTCGGGTACATGATCTCGTTGGTCTCGAAGACGTCGTAGATGACGTCGTATCCGGTCTCTTCCTTAAACATCTCGATCGTCTCGGGGTCGATGTACTCTCCCCAGTTGTAGACGATGAGGCGGTTGCTCTCGTCGTCCGGGAGCTCCGCCCTCTCCTCCCTTTTGCTGATCCCGCAGCCATAAAGGAGAAGGGAGGGAAGAAGGACGGCGGCCGTCATTTTCATAACATGTCTTCTCATGCGTCCTCCTTTCGTGCCGATCCCTGCACGCGGTTCACCAGGATGAGGAGAATGAGCACCGTGATGAAGATCATCGCGGAGAGGGCGTACATCTCCGGCTTGATGCCCAGCTTCACTTCGGAATAGATCTTGGTCGAGAGCGTGTGGACGCCCGCGCCGGCCGTGAAGTGGGTGATGATGAAGTCGTCGATGGACATCGTGAAAGCCATGAGCCCGCCGGAGAGGATGGCCGGCATGATCTCCGGCAGCACTGTCTTTATAAATGCATAGACGGGAGAAGCGCCGAGATCGAGGGCCGCCTCATAGATGTGCGGATTGAGATCCCGGTAGCTCGGCATCACGCTTAAGATCACGTAGGGGATGTTGAACGTGATGTGGGCGAGCAGGATCGTCCCGAAGCCGAACTGGATGCGGAGGGTGAGGAAGAGCAGCATGAAGGAGACTCCGGTCACGATGTCCGCGTTTAACATCGGGATGTTGGTGATCCCCATCATGATATTCCGCGCCTTCTTCTTCATTTTCGAGATGCAGATGCATGCCATCGTCCCTAAGATGACGGAAATGACGGAAGAAAGAAGCGCGAGCAGGATGGTGTTCGTGAACGCCTCGATGATGGATGCGTCCGTGAAGAGGGAGCCGTACCACTCAAAGGTGAAGCCGCCCCAGCGGCCGCGGCTCTTGCTCTTATTAAAGGACTGGATGATGAGGAGCGCGATGGGCGCGTACATGAATATGAAAATGAGTCCGATGTAGACCCTCTTTATTCCCTTGTATCTGATTTTCATGACGCGTAGTCCTCCTCACTTCTTTCCGTGAGCACGGAGACGATCACGTTGATGACGATAAATATGAGGAGCACGAGGGAGAGGCCTGACCCTAAGTTCCAGTCGTAGGCCACCATGAACTCCTGCTCGATGACATTTCCGATGAGGAGGATCTTGCCTCCGCCAAGGAGCGAGGAGACGACGAAGGTCGTGAGCGCGGGGATGAAGACCATCGTGATCCCCGAGATGACCCCCGGGAGGGAGAGCGGGAAGATCACTTTTGTCAGGGTCTGCCTTGAACTGGCCCCTAAGTCCCTCGCTGCGTTGATGACATTTTTGTCGATGTCATCGAGCGCGTTGTAGATCGGGAGAATCATGAAGGGCAGGAAGTTGTAGACCATGCCGAGGATGATGGCCCCGTTCGTGTTGATGAGGCGCAGGGGCTGAAGTCCGATCGAGGTGAGGAACGTGTTGATGATGCCGGTCTTCTCGAGGATGGACTGCCAGGCGTAAGTGCGCAGCAGGAAATTCATCCACATCGGGACGATCAGCAGCATGGTGAGAAAGGAATTGGACGTCTTCTGAGCCTCCACGAGGAACATGCACAGCGGGTAGGCGAGGAGGAGACAGACGATCGTGGCGATAAATGAGAGCAGAAGCGCCATGAAAAGCGCCTTGCTGTGCGCCGGGTTCGCGATGGCCGCAACATTGGCGAAGGTGAAGCCGCCGTTTTCGTCGGTGAGCCCGTACCAGACCACCATGATGAGCGGGATGACGATGAAGGCCGCCGCCCAGAAGATGTAGGGGAGACCTAAAAATCCCGCGATTCTTTTTGTCTTAACCATTTTCTCTCACGGCCTCCTCATCCTCAGACTCGGGCTTGTTCATGACCTGGATGTTGTAGGGATGAACGTTGATGTCGACCTCCTCGTCCACCTGGCGGGGCCTCGTGGAGTGGGCGACCCATTCCCGGCCTTTTACGTCCACGCACATCTCGTAGTGGACGCCCTTGAAGATGACGTCGGTGACGACGCCGGACACGGTGCCCTCGCCCTTCTTCACGAGCTTTACGTCCTCCGGGCGGATGACGATGTCCACCGGCCTGTTCGTTCCGAAGCCGGTGTCGGTGCAGGGGAAGGGGACATCGTCGATGGTGACGAGCTCGTCCTTTATGAAGATGCCGGGGAAGAGATTGCTGTCGCCGATGAAGTCCGCGACAAATGCGTTCTCGGGCTCGTTGTATATGGATTCCGGCGTGCCCATCTGCTGGATGTAGCCCTGGTTCATGACGACGATCGTGTCGGACATCGTCAGGGCCTCCTGCTGGTCGTGAGTCACGTAGATGAAGGTGATGCTGAGCTCATTTTTCATGCGGATGAGCTCATACTGCATGTCCTGGCGCAGCTTTAAGTCCAGCGCGCCGAGCGGCTCGTCGAGAAGGAGCACTCTCGGCTCGTTGACGATCGCGCGGGCGATGGCGACTCTCTGCTGCTGGCCGCCCGACAGATTCCTGACGGAGCGCCGCTCGAAGCCCTCAAGTCCGACGAGCTTCAGGGCGTAGTGGATCTTGTCCTCGATATAGGACTTGTCCTTCTTCTTTATTTTAAGGCCGAATGCGATATTGCTCGCGACGTCCATATGGGTGAACAGAGCGTAGTTCTGGAAGACGGTATTGAGCTGTCTTTTGTTGGGCGGAAGATTGGTGATGTCTTTGCCCTCGAATATGACTGATCCATTGTCCGGCGTCTCAAAGCCGGCCAGGATGCGAAGGGTTGTGGTCTTGCCGCAGCCGGACGGTCCCAGCAGTGTGACGAATTCATTTTCATGGATGACGAGATCGAGATCGTCGAGTACGGCCTTCCCGCCGTAGGACTTGGAAATGTGGTTCAGATGGATCAGTTCATTTTTCAACTCATAAACCCTCCTTCTAAGATGTGTGAGAATTGTGAAAGGATGCCAAAATGTTTATTCACAGCAAAAACTTGAGGGGGATTTGTGTCTCCCTTAAGTCCACGGCGTATTGTAACATGATTCGCAGAGATTGCATATGTTTTTTTGAGGAGATTCTCGGGAAATGGGGTGGGAAGGTCACGGATTGTGAGACCATTTTGAGTGAATTTCGACAAAATGTACAGCAATCCGGTCACATATTTGTTCTCGGGGGCCGGTGGAGATGCTTGCATGTGACCGCGAAATTCGATATACTGGGGATAAGTAAAAAGGTGTATAAGGCTCATTTTCAATGAGCGCTTTTGGCTTCAGAAATCATTTTGATATAGATTCGGACAATCCTGACGGGATGAGACAATGAGGACGGTGATCACAATGAAGAAGACCCGATTATCCGCTTGCGCATTGATATTTGGGATCACTCTTGCAGCCTTTATGCTGGCATTTCCGGCCGCGGCAGCACAAGCCGATACGGTCTGCACGACGCTTGAGGAAGCGGGAGATGCGCTTCGCAAAGCTCTGATTGACCGGACAGCGGTTCCGAAGGTGCTCGTTGACTTTGACTTCGTGCTTGACTACTCGCCGAAGGAGGTCTTAAACGAGGCCAGAAAGTACACGGGGCCCGGCTCCTTAAGCGGCATCTGCGGCGACTACCTGAAAGAGTCGATCATGGCGGGAACTACGAAGATGTCGACGGAAGCTGCGAGCGGGGACAATTACTACCTCGTGTACAAGATTCCGGGATACTACACAACAGCAGATCAGGAGGCGCAGCTTACAAAGGACCTCGTCAGCGAATACAATATGCTGAAGCTCGACGGGAGATCGGAAGCCGGGAAGATCAAAGTCCTCTACGACAATATCTGCGGACATGTGAAATACGACATGGAAGAAGGATACAGCACGACCATCGTGCATCCCCGCGCCTATGCGGCTTTCGGCGCCCTCCACTATAAGAGCGCAGTGTGCCAGGGCTACGCGGCACTTTTCTACCGGATGTGCAACGAGCAGGGCATCGCCTGCCGGATCGTCACCGGCAAGGCGGACGGGGGCAGCGGCCAGGAGAATCACGCCTGGAACGTGGTCCGCATCGGATCAAACTGGTACAATGTGGACTGCACCTGGGATGCGGGAAGATCCCCGTCGTCCTACAAGTTTTTCCTGAAAAGCAATGCCGACTTCAAGGATCACTGGAGAGGTGCCGACTACACCACTTCGACCTTCAATGCGGCCTGCCCGATGGCATCGGAGAGCTACAGGGACGCCTCTTTGGGAATCAATGCGGACGGCGGATCCGGAAGCTCCGGCCAGACTTGCACGCTTACCGTCTCGAACGGAAGCGGAGGCGGGAAGTACACGAAGGGCTCTACCGTGGTGATCCGGGCGAATGCCGCTTCATCCGGCCAGGTCTTCAGCCGCTGGGACGGCACGGCCACATTTACAAACAACAGCAGCGCCACTTCGAGTACCGCGACGGTGAAGGTAACCTCTGATATTCATCTGGAGGCGAAATACAAGGACGGCGAGGCGGACGTAAGGGGCGGCATCTACAAGCTGAAGTGCAAGAGCAATGCCAGGTACCTGGTCGTGAAGAAAGACAGCAGCAAGATCAACGCTCCGATCGTTCCCGGCGCGGAGAACGCAAAGACTTCCGCTTTCAAGGTCTCGAAGTCCGGCAGCTTCTACTACATCATGAACAAGAAGACCAAGAAGTATGTGAGCTTAAAGGGCAATAAGGTCGTCCAGGCGAAGAAGAACAACACCAGCAAGTGGAAGATGGTGAGCGTTGGAGACGGATACTTCAAGCTCGTGAACCTGAACGGCAAAGTGATCACGGTGAGCGGAAACAGCGCCACCGGAACGGCGAACACCACGGCCGACAACAAGAAGATCCAGCTCGTCTCGTGACAAAAGCCGGGTTTTCCGGAATACAATTGATGATTCGTTTTTTGTGGGGGATGCCGGCACAAGCCGGCATCCCTTTTTTGATGATTTCGGTAACCGGAAACTGACCGCAGCTCCGGCTTCCGGAATTTGACCGCGGCTCCGGCTTCCGAAATTTGATCGCGGCTCCGGATTCCGGAATTTAATCGCAGCTCCGGCTTCCGGGGAGAGACTTTAAGTTTCGGCTTCCGGGGATTATTGATGACTTCAGCTTGACAAAACCTACAGAAGTGGTATCATTTGTGTTGAGTATCAGCACTCGATACGAACTAGTGCTAACAGAACGGCGCGGAGGACATTTTTGCGCTGCGTTCTGTCATCGCATTTCGAAAGCGTTCCTTGCGGAGACGATTTCGTTATAGTCGTTAACGAAAATGTCTGCTGCGCAGAGCTTTTCGTTTTTCCTATATGCAGTTAAACTTAAGAAATTGCGTTCGGCAATTACTAAGGTTAACCAGTATGGCGACAACTAAACTGAGATGATTTGACAGGAGGTAACAGGATGAGTTCCATATTGATTCTTCCGATGTATAATACGATACTCCTCCCCGATGTGGATTACCGCCTGAGCG
>CADCPJ010000213.1 GCA_902803245.1 uncultured Lachnospiraceae bacterium
AGTCAAAAAGAATTCTTGAAAAATGAAACCTTCCATGGGAATGAAATCGTAGGTGCGACTTTCAAAACGGCTCTGATGAATCTGTATTTTCTTGCTCTCCGCTTGAAGATTGTCGCTTGAAAACTTCTGTTTCAGAAAATCCCTAAGCCCAACCCTCTAAGGAGCGCTTTTTTCCTCTGTGATGAGACGGTTTTGTCTTGACGCTCGCATTCGGAACTGTTAAAGTCGGATCATCAGATATTTCCTGGGGCACTTTCGCCCCGCATTTCCTTTTCTTTACAATTGAAAGATCAAAGAGACGGAGACGCATATGAGAAGACGCCCGATGCTTCTTCTTGGGATCAGTGTTGTGCTGATCCTTCTTATCGTTTACTGTTCGCCGCTGCCGCTGAAATTTACCTCGCGGGATTTACGCCTTGCCATGGAGAACTATGCTGTGCCGGAGCACGCGGTCCTGTGCGGCATCCTCAAGTCAAAGAGCGGAGAGGGGGACTCCCCGGTCCTCACGCTGAAGGAGGTTACACTGGAGGGGAGGGAGGGCGCTCTCTCCATCGGGAACGTGCGCGTTCTGCCCGGGGATCCCTCCGTCATGGAGAAGGTGTCGATCGGCTGGGTTTTGAGGGCGGAAGGGGATCTTGGCGTCATAGACGGACCTGCGAATCCCGGGGAATTCGACAGGGCCGCCTATTACAGGGTGCAGGGGATCTCATTTCAGATGAGAGGGGCTGCGATCGGGGTGCTGAAGGAGTCCACGGATCCGCTCATGGATACTCTTTACCGGTGGAGGACCCGCGTAAAAATGAAGATCCGTGAGCTCTTCCCCTCCGACGTGTCGGGGCTTATAGAGGGGATGCTCGCGGGGGACCGGAGCGGGATTGATGACGAGGTGAGGGACCTGTGGCAGAGCGGCGGCGTGACCCACATGCTGGCCATCTCCGGGCTGCATCTCTCCCTCATCGGGATGGGGATCTTCCATCTTCTGCGGATTATCGGCCTGCCGCTCATCCCCTCCGGCGTGACCGCGTCGGCGCTCATGGTCGTCTGCACGCTCTTCGTCGGGTGCCCGATCTCCGCGGTGCGCGCCCTGATCATGTTTCTCGTCATGATGGGAGCGAAGCTCGTCGGAAGGACCTATGATCCGGCGACAGCCCTGGCCGCCGCGGCCGTGCTCGTCCTCGTGACGAATCCGGAATATCTCCTCTACAGCGCCTTCCAGATGAGCTGCTGCGCGGTGCTCCTTGTGACCGTCTTTCGCAGGCGGAGCAGGGCTTCGCTTGCCCTCCTTCTCTACCTGTGGATGCTCCCTCTCGTCGCGTGGAGCTGCTTTGAGATCCCTCTCCTTGCCGTTCCCATCAACCTTCTTGCAGTGCCGCTTCTGCCGGTGATCCTTGGAGGCGGCATCTGCGCCCTCGCCTTGGGAGCAGCCACGGGAGGATTACCGTCGGCAGGCGTACTTTCAGCCGGATTACCGTCGGCAGGCTTACTTTCAACTGGCTTTTCGTCGGCAGGCACACTGATAACAGGATTCCCGGCGGGGATTCCCTGCGCCGCGCATCTTGCAGACGTCCCCCAGAACCCGTTCCGGATGGTGACGACGGCGGTCATAAGGGGGATCAACCATCTTCTTGCATGGGTGAACCATCTGAGTGGATCGGTGTACCCCTCCGGCAGGCCCGGCGCGTGGCAGATCCTTCTCTATCTCGTGTTCATTTTCATCTGGACCTGGTATTTTGAAAAATGGCGCCTGTTCCTGCGCCGCTTCCTCCTTCTCCTCTTCGTGCCTGTTCTCATCTTCATCCTGGGCTTTCACCCGCGGAATCAGCTGAAGGTGACATTTCTTTCCGTGGGGCAGGGGGACGGCATTGTGATGGAGCTGCCGTCCGGTCACACTGTGCTTGTGGACGGGGGATCCAGTTCACGAAGAGAGGTGGGAAAGTATACGATTCTGCCGTTCTTGAAATATGAGGGGCTCGGCGCGGTCGACTATATGGTGGCGACGCATATGGACGGGGACCACATAAACGGACTAATGGAGCTGCTTGAGGCGCAGGCGGGCGGAAGGGGGCGCATGAGGATCGGGACGCTTCTTCTGCCCGGGTTGAAAGACAGGGACGAGACTTACCTGGCCATGGAGGAGCTGGCGGGGAGAGCACATGTGAGGGTCGTCCGCGTGCGGGCCGGAGACTCGTTTCAGATCGGGGAAGCGGCATTTTCTGTGCTCTGCCCGGACACGGAGACGGAGACGGTTCCTGTCAATACGAATGCCCAGTGCGTCGTTCTTCAGGTGAAGTACCGTGACTTCGACGCTCTCTTCACCGGAGACGTGGAGGGGGCGGGGGAGGAGGCGCTGATCCGCAGCCTGAAGAGGAATTCCGGGACTTACGCGCCTGCCTTCGAGCTCCTGAAAGTCGCCCACCACGGATCGCGGTTTTCCACGCCCGAGGAGCTGCTGGACCTCCTTCATCCGGCGGTCAGCGTGATCTCCTGCGGGGAAGGGAACCGCTACGGCCACCCGCACGCTGAGCTTCTTGAACGGCTCTCTGCCTCCGGAACGGCTGTATTTAGGACGGACACGTGCGGTGCCGTGACCGTTATGACCGACGGGCACCGCTTTGCGGTGGAGACGTTCCAGCAACCCTGACGGCGGAGGCGCGCCGGTATACCAAATGTCTGCTGGCATATTGCGGAGATTGGAGTATACTTAGTATCAGGATTTGAATGAGCGATGGAGAGGAATTATGAAGGAACTGATGGGTGACCTGAGCCGGGGAGAGTTCCGGCACGTCTACCTCCTCTATGGGCCTGAGAATTATCTGAAGCTGCAGTACCGGGACAAGCTGGCGAAGGCCCTCCTTCCGGAGGACGGCGGCATGAATTTTAACATCTATGACGGGGATCACCTGGTGGAGGCGGAAGTGATCGACCAGGCGGAGACCCTCCCGTTTTTTGCGGAGCGCAGAGTGATCCGCCTCGACCGCACGGGCCTTTTTAAGAACAGCTCCGAGCTTCTTCCCGATTATGTGAAGGAGCTGCCGGATTACCTTTACCTCATTTTTACCGAGGATGAGGTGGACAAGCGCAGCCGCCTCTTCAAGGCCGTGCAGAAGTACGGCCGGTGCTGTGAGTTCACCGAACAGACGGAGGCCGCCTTAAGCCAGTGGGTGGCAGGGCTGCTCGGGAAGGAGAAGCTGCGGATAAGGAAGTCCGACGTGGAATTCCTTCTTGCAAGAACAGGGACGGATATGAACCGCATCCTCCTCGAAGTGGACAAGCTGATCCATTTCTGCGCCGGAAAAGGGGAAGTCGGCCGAAGCGACATCGAGCTCGTCACTTCCGATACCGTGGAGGACCACGTCTTTGACATGATATCCGCCCTCGCCGGGCACAAGAGAAAAAAGGCGATGGAGCTCTACGCGGACCTGCTCGCCCTGAAGGAGCCGCCTCTTAAGATTCTCGCGCTCATCGGGATGCAGTACAAC
Source organism: uncultured Lachnospiraceae bacterium (assembly GCA_902803245.1). Classification (GTDB taxonomy): domain Bacteria; phylum Bacillota; class Clostridia; order Lachnospirales; family Lachnospiraceae; genus Chordicoccus. Next base: position 3,480 of record CADCPJ010000213.1, read on the forward strand.
CGCCTGCTCATGATCCGGGAGCTCTCCGATCAGGGACTTAGCGACGCGCAGATTGCAGGGAAGGCGGGGATGCCGCCATTTGCAGTGAAGAAAAACCGCGGCCTTGCGAGAAGCTTCGAGGCGGCGCGGCTGAAGGAAATCCTTGCATCCTGCGTGCAGACGGACGAGGCGGTCAAGACGGGCAGAATCGGGGACCGCCTCGGCGTGGAGCTCCTGATCGTCGACTTGAGCGCCTGACAAGACCGTGCCGGCCTTCCGGCCTTATGCCTGCCTGCGCCGGCTGTGTCTGCTGATTTTAAGTACCTGTCTACGCGGCTGCGGCCGCCGGTCCGGGCGCTTGATTGACGAAAACGGAAAAAAGCTGTAAAATGGCGTTACTATGAAAAAAATACTCGGAATCGTCATGCTCATCATATGTCTTGCAGTTTCCCCTTCGGCCGCTTATGCGGGAGGGGTTCTTTCCGCGCCCTCGGTGACCGTATCGCTGAAGGAGCCGGAGACCATGAAGCACAGGACCATCTCCTCGGACGTGTCCCTTCGGATCCGGGCGAAGAGGGGAGAGAAAGAGGTGAAGTGGAAGAAGCTGTCCTTTCAGTCTTCGGATCCGTCAGTCGCGACAGTGAACCGGAAGGGAATTGTCCGCACCCGGAAGGAAGGAGAGGTCTGCATCCTGGTATCATCGAGGGACGGAGAGGGAAAGGCGGTTCTCCGCCTGAGCGTGAAGGAGAATCTCTACAAGTCGCCGGTGCTCGAGATACTGGACCTGACCGGCACGACGGGAGAGCTCTCGGCGAACCTGTGAAGCTGGAAGATGACAGCATTCGGAAGAGATGCTGTAAAAACTGCAATCATGCAGTCAGAAGAGATGCTGTGAGAAATGTTGTGAAAATTGCAATCATGCATTCGGAAGAAATGCTGTGAAAATTGCAGTCATGCATTCGGAAGAGATGTTGTAAGAACTGCAATCATGCAGTCAGAAGAGATGCATCAGAATTGCAGTCAGACAGTCAGAAGAGATACAAAAAGGCAGCCCGCAAGCGGACTGCCTTAACTGTTTCATTTTGATACCGGTGCAACAGGAAAACCCCGGTTCTCCTTGCGATCAGCCTTCGATCTTGTTCACGGCCATGGCCATGCGGGAGATCTTTCTGGCGTGTGTGTTCTTCTTGTACACACCCTTCGCTGTGGCTTTGCCCATGACACCCTGCAGATTCTGAAGAGCTGCCTGCGCCGCTGCCTTGTCGCCTGCTGCGATCGCTGCGTCGACCTTCTTCACGGATGTCTTGACCTCAGATCTGACTGCCTTGTTCCTTGCCGCTCTCTTGGCGTTCGTAAGAATTCTCTTCTTTGCTGATTTGATGTTTGCCAAAGCTGTTACCTCCATGTAACATAAAAACGATATTCTCTACTTAGGTTTAAGGGTTCCTCCTTTAGCCATAGAGACACGTGTTTGCGGCATGGGCGGAACACACAGATGGTATTTTATTCCATTTGGCACCGGGTTGTCAAGCAGTTTTCCTTTCCGTTTCAGCAGTTTTCCTTATTAAATCAGAAATCACGGTTTACGTGCTCGTTGCACACATATTCTTCAATATGCTATACTGATTATAATTATGCCCTGCGCCCTGTCCGAATGGTAAAAATGCGGAAAAACGGCGCATTTTCAGGCACTTTTGATCGGAGGAGCAATGATATGGCGAAATATGTGATGGCATTTGACGCCGGGACCACGTCGAACCGGTGCATCCTCTTTGACGAAAAGGGGCAGATCTGTTCGGTGGCTCAGAAGGAATTCAGGCAGTATTACCCGAAGCCCGGGTGGGTGGAGCACGACGCCGACGAGATCTGGACGACGCAGCTTGAGGTGGCGCACCAGGCGATGGCCAATGTAGCCGCCAGTGCAGCCGACATCGCGGCAATCGGCATCACCAACCAGAGAGAGACGACCATCGTCTGGGACAAGGCCAGCGGCCAGCCGGTAACGCACGCCATCGTGTGGCAGTGCAGAAGAACTTCGGAGTACGCCGACCTCCTGAAGGCGGACGGCCTGACGGAATCCATCCGCAGGAAGACCGGGCTCGTGATCGACGCCTATTTTTCCGCGACGAAGCTCCGCTGGATCCTCGAGGAGATCCCGGGAGCAAGGGAGAGGGCGGAGCGCGGCGAGCTTCTCTTCGGAACGGTGGACACCTATCTTATGTGGAAGCTCTCCGGCGGAAGGATTCACGCCACGGACTATTCCAACGCGTCCCGGACCATGCTCTTTAACATAAACACCCTTACGTGGGATGAGGAGATTCTGAACCTCATGAGGATTCCGAAATGCATGCTGCCGGAAGTCCTTCCCTCCAGCGGGATTTTCGGCTATTCGGACCCGCAGATCTTAGGAGCTGCCATCCCCATCGCCGGCGCGGCGGGAGACCAGCAGGCGGCTCTCTTCGGGCAGACCTGCTTCAGGGCCGGAGAGGCCAAGAACACTTACGGGACGGGCTGCTTCCTTCTCATGAACACGGGAGAGGCACCGGTCTTTTCGGAGAACGGCCTTGTGACGACGATCGCCTGGGGCATTGACGGCAAGGTCACCTACGCCCTCGAGGGATCGATCTTCGTGGCGGGGGCGGCCATGCAGTGGCTGAGGGATGAGATGAGGCTGATCGACTCCTCCGCCGACTCGGAATATATGGCGACCAAGGTGAAGGACACCAACGGGTGCTATGTGGTTCCCGCATTTGCGGGGCTGGGCGCGCCGCACTGGGACCAGTACGCGAGGGGAACGATCGTGGGACTTACGCGCGGCTGCAACAAGTACCACATCATCCGCGCGACGCTCGATTCCCTCGCCTATCAGGTCAATGACGTCTTAAAGGCGATGCGCGCGGATTCCGGCGTGCCGCTCAGTGCCCTCAAGGTGGACGGCGGTGCCTCCGCGAACAACTATCTCATGCAGGCCCAGGCCAACATCAGCGGCGCGCCGGTGCTCCGCCCGACCTGCGTGGAGACGACTGCCATGGGCGCCGCCTATCTGGCGGGTCTTGCCGTGGGCTACTGGAAGAGCGAGGAGGACGTCGTGGCGAACTGGCAGATCGACAGGACATTTGCGCCTGAGATAGACGATGCGGCCAGGGAGAAGCTCATCAGGGGATGGAACAAGGCCGTGAAGTGTTCTTACGGCTGGGCGGCTGAAGAATCATAATACCAGGTGACCTTTAAGAGGAGGGAATGGAAGATATGTATGATGTCGTAATCATCGGTGCGGGTATCACAGGCTGTTCCGTGGCCCGCTTCCTGTCGAGGTACAGCGGCAGGTTCTGCGTCATGGAGAGGTCCGAGGATGTCTGTACGGGTACATCCAAGGCCAACTCCGCGATTATTCACGCGGGCTTTGACGCCGCGCACGGGTCGCTCATGGCGAAGTACAATCTGATCGGCAACAGGATGTATCCGGAGCTCGCTAAAGAGCTGGATTTTGACTACAGGAACAACGGGTCGCTGGTCCTTGCTCTTGATGAGGATGACATCCCGAAGCTGGAAGCTCTGAAGGAAAATGGAGAGAAGAACGGCGTCGAGGGCCTGGAGATCATCGGGCGGGAGAGGCTGAAGGAGCTGGAGCCGAGCGTCGGGCACGTGCCGGTGGCCGCCCTCTATGCGCCGACTGCGGGAATTGTCTGCCCGTTCGGAGCTACGGTCGCATTTGCCGAGAATGCTTTTACAAATGGTGTGGAATTCCGCTTCAACACGGAAGTGAAAGCCCTCATCCCCGCGAAGGATGAGGAGGGGAAGAACTGCTGGGTCGTCCAGACAGCGGACGGCAGCGTCCGCACGAGGGCAGTCGTCAACGCGGCCGGCGTCTATGCCGACATCCTTCACAACATGGTCTCGGCAAATAAGATCCGGATCATCCCGAGGAAGGGAGACTACCTCCTTCTGGACCGGAGAACGGGCGGATACGTGCAGCACACGGTCTTCCAGGTCCCGGGCAAGTTCGGAAAAGGCGTCCTCGTCTCGCCGACCGTCCACGGCAACACGATTGTCGGGCCGACGGCGGAGGACATCGACGACAAGGAGGGAAATGACACGACCTCCGAGGGCTTCGACGATCTGATGGAGAAGGCCGGCCTTGCATTTGACGACCTGCCGCTAAGAGACGTAATCACGAGCTTTGCCGGACTCAGGGCACACGAGGCGAGACACGACTTCATCCTCGGCGAGGTGGAGGACGCGCCGGGATTCTTCGACTGCGCAGGCATCGAGTCCCCGGGCCTCACGGCTGCCCCGGCCATCGGGAAGGAGATCTCCGATGAGCTCATGAAGAGCCTCGGATTAAAGGAGAACCCGGACTTCGTCGGAACCCGGAAGGGCTTTATCGATGCGAAAAGACTTCCGCTCGATGAACTGGCGGAGCTCATCCGGAAGAGACCGGAGTACGGCCGCATCGTCTGCCGGTGCGAGCAGGTCAGCGAGGGCGCGATCCTCGACGCGATCCGCCGCCCGCTCGGCGCGAGGAGCCTCGACGGCGTGAAGCGCCGCGTGCGTGCGGGCATGGGGAGATGCCAGTCGGGATTTTGCTCACCGAGGATCATGGACATCCTCGCCGAGGAGTGGGGAGTGGACGTCGCGGATATCACCAAGTCCGGCGGACACTCGGAGGTGATCGTCGGGCTCGTGAAGGACAGGATCTGAAAAAGTGAGGGGTGAGAATATGGAGAGAACGGCATACAATCTGATTATCATCGGAGGCGGTCCGGCGGGTCTTTCCGCAGCGGTTGCCGCCTATGACGCCGGGGAGAGAAGCATCCTCATACTTGAGCGGGATACGAGGCTTGGCGGAATCCTGAACCAGTGCATTCACAACGGCTTCGGCCTGCACACCTTTCAGGAGGAGCTGACGGGTCCGGAGTACGCCCAGAGATATATCGACAAGGTGATCGAGCGCGGGATCGAGTACAAGCTGGACACCATGGTGATGTCCCTCATACAGACTGAGGACGGGCTGAAGGAGATCATGGCCGTCAGCGAGAAGGAGGGCCTGATGCTTCTTAGCGCCAAGGCTGTCGTGCTCGGCATGGGGTGCCGCGAGAGGAGCCGCGGGGCCCTCAATATACCGGGCTTCCGCCCGGCCGGAGTGTTCTCCGCCGGAACGGCGCAGCGCCTCGTCAACATAGAGGGATACCTGCCCGGGAGGCGCGTCGTCATCCTCGGTTCCGGGGACATCGGCCTCATCATGGCCCGCCGCATGACGCTCGAGGGCGCGAAGGTCCTGGTCTGCGCGGAGCTCATGCCCTATTCCGGAGGCTTAAAGAGAAATATCGTGCAGTGTCTGGACGACTTCGGCATACCGCTGAAGCTCTCCCACACGGTCGTCCGCATCGAGGGCAAGGAGAGAGTGGAGGGCGTCGTCATCGCGGAGGTCGGACCGGACAGGAAGCCGATCCCCGGCACGGAGTAGCACTACGACTGCGACACGCTGCTCCTGTCCGTGGGTCTTCTTCCCGAAAATGAGCTGACGATCGGCCTCGGCGCGGACATGAGCCGCATCACGAACGGCCCTGTTGTAAATGAATCCCTTGAGACCTCTGTCCCGGGAGTCTTCGCGGCGGGCAATGTCCTCCACGTCCATGACCTCGTGGACTACGTGAGCGAGGAGGCGGCACTCGCCGGGGAGAGCGCCGCGCGATACATCCGGGAGGCTGATGCGGCCGGCCGTGCGAAGGAGAGTGCCGCGAGGATCCCCATCGGGTTTGACGGCGGGATCCGCTACACGGTGCCCTCGTCTATCGCCCCTGAGAAGGTGGGAAAATACCTGAAGATCCGCTTCCGCGTGGGGGGCGTGATGCAGAACCGCAAGGTCGTTCTCTATCTGGACGGAGAGCCCGCCCTCTCCAAAAAGCGCCGCGTGATGGCCCCGGGAGAGATGGAGGAGATCGTACTGACAGAGAAGCTTCTGAAGCAGCACGAGGACCTTGAGAAGATTGAGATCAAAGTGGAGGAGGATGCGTGATGGAGACGAAGAATCTGACCTGTATCGGCTGCCCTCTGGGCTGCCAGATCGAAGTCATGATGGACGAAAGTGGAGAGATCGCCCTCATCACGGGCAATACCTGCCAGCGGGGCGAAAAATATGCCCGCAAGGAAGTCACTTCCCCCACGAGGATTGTGACCAGCTCCGTCCGCGTGTACGGAAGCAAGAGCGGGGAGCGCACCGTCCCCTTGAAGACGGCGTCCGACATTCCGAAGGGAAAGATCATGGAAGTGATCCGCGACCTTCGCGGCGTCTCCGTCCCCTGTCCGGTGCACATCGGCGACGTCCTGATGAAGGATATCGCCGGAACCGGCGTGGACGTCATCGCCACGAAAAATGTGGAGTAAAACGTGACATTGGGGACAGTCCCCATTGTCACAACTTATGTCAACTCGCCGGGCAGCTTGCCAATTGCGGACGTGTGACAATGGAGGACTGTCTGCCTGCGGCCTGCAGCTGACGGCAGACATCAGAACGGAACAGCCACAAAGGCAATGGAAATATCTCAAAGGCAGCGGAACAGCCCCAAAGGCAATGGAAACATCTCAAAGGCCGGAACAGCCCCAAAGGCAATGGAAACATCTTAAAGACATCGGAACTGCCTTAAAGTCAATGGAAAAATCAGAGTAAGAAAGAACAGGATATATGGATCAGAGCAAAATCAGAAACTTCTGCATCATCGCCCACATCGACCACGGAAAGAGCACGCTGGCAGACCGGATCATCGAACAGACCGGCCTCCTGACGGAGCGCGAGATGCAGGACCAGGTACTTGACAATATGGAACTGGAGCGGGAGAGGGGCATCACGATCAAGGCACAGACAGTCCGCACCGTCTACCGCGCGGACGACGGGGAGGAGTATGTCTTCAACCTGATCGACACCCCCGGACACGTCGACTTCAACTACGAGGTGTCGCGGTCCCTCGCGGCATGCGACGGAGCCGTGCTCGTGGTCGACTCCACTCAGGGAGTCGAGGCGCAGACCCTCGGAAACGTCTATCTGGCCCTCGACCACGACCTGGAGATCCTTCCTGTCATCAACAAGGTGGACCTTCCCAGCGCCCAGCCAGACGAGGTGGCGCAGGAGATCGAGGACGTGATCGGCCTCGAGGCCATGGACTGCCCGCGGATCTCCGCGAAGACGGGCCTCAACGTCCACGAAGTCCTCGAGTCCATCGTCCACAAGCTTCCCGCCCCGACGGGGGATCCGGACAAGCCGCTCAAGGCGCTGATCTTCGACTCCCTCTATGACAGCTACCGGGGAGTCATCGTGTTCATGAGGGTCTTCGACGGCTCCGTGAGGCGCGGCTCCCGCATCCGCATGATGGCGACGGGAGCGGTCTTTGAGGTGACGGAGGTCGGGACCTTCGGCGCGGGCAAGTTCATTCCCGCGGATGAGCTGACGGCCGGCATGGTCGGCTATCTCGAGGCGAGCATCAAGGATATGAAAATGACCCGGGTCGGCGACACGGTGACCGACGCGGACACTCCGTGCGCGGAGGCGCTCCCCGGATACAAGGAGCCCCAGCCCATGGTGTACTGCGGCATCTATCCTGCGGAGACTCCCCGCTACCCGGACCTCCGGGATGCCCTCGAGAAGCTTCAGTTAAATGATGCCGCCCTCCAGTACGAGCCGGAGACCTCCCAGGCCCTCGGCTTCGGCTTCCGCTGCGGCTTCCTGGGCCTTCTGCATCTCGACGTCATCACCCAGAGGCTCGAGAGGGAGTACGATCTCGACCTCATCACGACGGCGCCGAGCGTCATTTACAAGATCTATAAGACGGACGGGACCGTCCTCGACATCACGAATCCGACCAATATGCCGGATCCCTCCGAGATCGAGCACATGGAGGAGCCCATGGTGAAGGCGGAGATCATGGTGACGACGGAGTATATCGGCTCCATCATGACCCTGTGCCAGGAGAGGCGCGGGGTCTACGAGGAGACCGAATACATCGAGACCACAAGGGCCGTCCTCCGGTACAAGATGCCCCTCAATGAGATCATCTACGACTTCTTCGACGCGCTGAAGAGCCGCTCCAGGGGCTATGCTTCATTTGACTACGAGTTCTTCGGCTATGAGCGGAGCGAACTCACAAGGCTCGACATCCTCGTGAACCATGAGCCCGTAGACGCGCTCTCCTTCATCGTCTATGCCCCGAATGCCTACAAGAGGGGCTCCCAGATGTGCGAGAGACTGAAAAAAGAGATCCCGCGGCAGCTCTTCGACATCCCGATCCAGGCGGCCATCGGCTCCAAGATCATTGCGAGGGAGACCGTGCGGCAGCTCAGAAAGGACGTCCTCGCCAAGTGCTACGGCGGAGACATTTCCAGAAAGAGGAAGCTCCTCGAGAAGCAGAAGGAAGGAAAGAAGAAGATGCGGGAGATCGGCAATGTCGAAGTTCCGAAGGAGGCCTTCCTGAACGTCCTTAAGCTGGATGAGGAGTGAGCCGGAAGTATCTATAAGAACAGGATTCGGCAAAGTATGAGTGATATTGGATTATACCTGCATTTCCCGTTCTGTGTGAGGAAATGCGCCTATTGCGATTTTCTGTCCTTCCCAGCCACAGAGGAAGTGAAGCGCATCTATGCAGCCGCGCTGATCCGTGAGATCCGCGGCTATGCGCGCGCTGCGAAGGGCCATACCGTCAGCACCGTGTTCCTTGGCGGCGGGACTCCTTCCATCATGCCCGCGAGGCAGATGAAGGCCATCTTCCAGGCACTCTACGACAGCTTCGAGATCCTGCCGGGCGCCGAGATCACTATGGAAATGAACCCCGGCACGGTGAATGAGTCGAACCTCACGTTTGTCTTTGACCATGTAAACCGGGTGAGCCTCGGCGCCCAGTCCGGAAATGACGCGGAGCTTCTTGCCCTCGGGCGCATCCACACGCGGCGCGACGTGGAGCGGAGCGTGCAGCTCTTAAAGGACAGCGGGGTGAAGAACCTGAACCTGGACCTCATGCTTGGAATTCCGGGGCAGACGGCTGAGGAATGGCGCTCGACCCTTCGGTGGGCGATCGACTTAAAACCTGAGCACATCAGCGCATACAGCCTCCAGGTGGAGGACGGCACGGAGTTCCGGCGCCTTCAGAAGGCGGGAAAGCTGCATCTGCCGGATGAGGACACGGAGCGGGAGATGGCGGCCCTCACTGTGGAGATGCTTGAGGGGTCAGGATACAGGCAGTATGAGTTTTCGAACTATGCCAAAGAGGGCTTTCTGTGCAGGCACAATGTGCGGTACTGGAAGCGGGGAGACTATCTTGGCCTCGGGCTTGGGGCTTCCTCCCTCTTCGAAGGCAGCCGCTGGCACAACACGAGAAATCTGGAGCACTATTTCGAGCACAGCTCGGACCCCGGGCAGATCGTCCGCGAGATGGAGCAGCTGGACAGGCGGACGGAGATCGAAGAGGCGATGTTCCTCGGCCTTCGCATGAGCGAAGGCATAGAGGATGCAGAGTTTGAGGCCCGTTACGGCCTGTCTGTCTTCTCCCTCTACGGGGAGATCATAGAGCGGCAGATCGCGGAAGGCGTGCTCCTCAGGGAGGGAAACCGGATCTTTTTAAGTCCGCGGGGGATCGAGGTCAGCAACGTGGTGCTGGCGGATTACCTTCTGGACTAGCTTCCGCAGCCCGGCTTCTGAAGGGACGCAAAGCGTCCCAAGGGTGCTGTGGGTGCGGAACAGCCGCAAAGCATGTGTGAAAGGGATGCGAACCCGACTGCAAAAAACTGTACTGAAGAAATACAGACCCGACTGCAAAAATCTTTACTGAAGGAATACAGCCCCGACTGCAAAACATGTGCTGAAGGAATACAAACCAGATTACAAAAAACAACTGTCAAAGGACTGCAAATCCGATTGCAAAATATATGAGGAAATACAAGAAGTGAACAGCACCAAGACGGGCTCTGCAGGGACGCCGATGATCCGGATCCGCGGAGCAAATGAGAACAACCTGAGGCACCTGGACGTGGATATTCCGCGCAATGAGCTTGTCGTGCTGACGGGACTGTCCGGATCGGGGAAGAGCTCCCTCGCATTTGACACGATCTATGCCGAGGGGCAGAGAAGATATATGGAGTCTCTCTCCTCCTATGCGAGACAGTTTCTTGGACAGATGGAAAAGCCGGACGTGGAGAGCATCGAGGGACTTCCTCCCGCGATCTCCATCGACCAGAAGACGACCAACCGGAACCCGAGGTCTACCGTGGGAACGGTGACGGAAATCTATGACTACTTAAGGCTCCTCTACGCGAGGGTAGGCATTCCGCACTGCCCGAACTGCGGGCGGGAGATCAGCCGGCAGAGTGTCGACCAGATGGTGGACCAGGTGATGGAGCTCCCGGAGAAGACCCGCATCCAGCTCCTGGCACCGGTGGTCCGGGGAAGGAAGGGAAGACACGAGAAGATCTTCGAGCAGGCGAAGAAGAGCGGCTACGTCCGCGTGATGGTGGACGGGAACCAGTACGAACTGAGCGAGAACATCGAGCTCGATAAGAATCAGAAGCACAATATCGAGGTCGTCGTGGACCGCCTCGTAGTGAAGGAAGGCATCGAGAAGCGGCTGACGGACTCCATCGAGACGGTGCTCGCCCTGACGGGAGGACTCCTCGTGGTCGACAGGATGGACGGGAACTTCATCAACCTGTCCTCGAACTTTGCGTGTCCGGACTGCGGGATCAGCATAGAGGAGATCGAGCCGAGGAGCTTCTCGTTCAATAATCCTTACGGGGCCTGTCCGGAGTGCACCGGCCTCGGGTACAAGATGGAGTTCGACGCCGACCTCATGATTCCGGACGGGCAGAAGTCCCTTGAGGAGGGATGCATCGTCGTGCCCGGGTGGCAGAGCTCCACCGATGAGTCGAGCTTCACCCACGCCATCCTGACCGCTCTCGCGAAGGAGTACGGGTTCGATCTGGGGACGCCGTATGAGAAGCTGCCCGCACAGGTCAGGAAGATGCTCCTCTTCGGGGCGGACCGCCCTGTCAAGGTACACTACACTGGGCAGCGGGGCACCGGCGTCTATGACGTGACCTTCGAGGGCCTCATCAAAAATGTGGAGCGCAGGTACAGGGAGACCTTCTCCGAGTGGAGCAAGGCCGAGTACGAGAAGTTCATGCGCATCACGCCGTGCTCGGTGTGCGGCGGCCGGAGGCTGAAGCCCTCCTCGCTCGCCGTGACGGTGGGAGGAAGGAACATCATCGAGGTGACCGAGATGCCGGTCACGAAGCTCCTTATAAGCCTTGACAAGCTGAAGCTGACAGCGCATCAGGAGGCCATCGGGCATCAGGTCTTAAAGGAAATCAAGGCGAGAGTCCGGTTCTTAAATGACGTGGGCCTCGAGTACCTGACTCTTTCCAGGGCGACCGGCACGCTGTCCGGCGGCGAGGCACAGCGAATCCGGCTGGCCACGCAGATCGGCTCCGGCCTCGTCGGCGTCGCCTATATTCTCGACGAGCCGAGCATCGGCCTTCACCAGCGGGACAACGACAAGCTTCTCGCCACGCTCCGGAACCTCCGGGATCTCGGCAACTCCCTGATCGTCGTCGAGCACGACGAGGACACGATCCGGGCCGCCGACTGCGTCGTGGACATCGGACCGGGCGCGGGGGAACACGGCGGGACGCTGGTTGCGCAGGGAACAGCTGAGGACCTCATGAAGTGCCCGGAGTCCATCACGGGGAAATACTTAAGCGGTGAGCTTGCGATCCCCGTCCCGAAGACGCGGCGGAAGGGAACGGGATGGCTGAAGATCCGCGGCGCGGCCGCGAACAACTTAAAGTGCATCGACGTGGACATTCCGACCGGGGTGTTCACGTGCGTGACGGGCGTATCCGGGTCCGGGAAGAGCTCCCTCATCAACGAGATTCTGTATAAGCGGCTCGCGAGGGACTTAAACCGCGCCTTTGAGGTTCCCGGAAAGCACAGGGAGATCCGCGGGATTGACAAGCTGGACAAGGTCATAAACATTGACCAGTCCCCCATCGGCCGCACGCCGCGGTCCAACCCCGCCACCTACACCGGTGTCTTTGACCTCATCCGCGACCTCTTTGCCTCCACGACGGACGCGAAGATGCGCGGCTACAAGAAGGGGAGGTTCTCCTTCAACGTGAAGGGCGGCAGATGCGAGGCCTGCCAGGGGGACGGCATCATCAAGATTGAGATGCATTTCCTGCCGGACGTCTATGTGCCCTGCGAGGTCTGCCGCGGAAAGAGATACAACCGCGAGACCCTGGATGTGAAGTACAAGGAGAAGAACATCTTCGACGTGCTCGACATGACCGTCGAGGAGGCGCTCGGATTCTTTGAAAATGTCCCGAGAATCCGCAGCAAGATCCAGACCCTCTATGACGTCGGCCTCGGGTACATCCGTCTCGGCCAGCCGTCGACCCAGCTGTCCGGCGGGGAGGCGCAGAGAATCAAGCTCGCCTCGGAGCTCTCAAGGAGGGCGACGGGAAACACGATCTATATTCTGGACGAGCCTACGACCGGCCTTCATTTTGCGGATGTACACAAGCTGATTGAGATCATCATGAGACTGACGGAGCAGGGCAACACCCTCATCGTCATAGAACACAACCTGGATGTGATCAAGACCGCGGACTACATCATCGACCTGGGTCCCGAGGGAGGGGACCGGGGAGGAACTGTGGTGGCCGCGGGAACTCCGGAGGAGGTCGCCTCCGTCAGGGAGTCCTATACAGGGGCGTATATAAAGAGATATCTTCAAAAGGGGAAATGAATTATGCCGTCAACAGACATAGGAATTGATCTTGGCACTTCCAATATCGCCATATGGTACCGGGGCAAGGGCATCATCGTCCATGAGCCGACGATGGTTGCCTACGACAAGGAAAATGACAAGATCGTCGCCTACGGGGAGGAGGCCAGGCAGCTGGTCTCGAGGGCGCAGGGAAACATCGTCGCGGTGCGGCCTTTTAAGGCGGGAACCATCTCGGACTATTCCGTCACCGAGAAGATCATGTGGCACTACATCCAGGTGGCCATGGGCCGCCAGATGTTCCGGAAGCCGTACATCAGCATCTGCATGCCGAGCGGCGTGACGGAGGTGGAGCGGAGGGCCGTCGAGGAGGCCGCCTACCAGTCCGGGGCGCGGGACGTGACCATCGTCGAGGGAACCGTGGCGGCGGCCATAGGGGCCGGCATCGACATCACAAAGCCCGTCGGGAACCTCATCGTCGACGTCGGGGGAGGCACGACGGATGTCGCCGTCATTTCCCTCGGGGCGCCGGTGATCTCGGATTCGCTCAAAATCGGCGGGGCTGTATTTAACGACATGATCGCGCGCAGCATCCGGAAGAATCACTCGCTCTTCATCGGAAATGAGCAGGTGGAGAACGTGAAGATCCGCATCGGGACCTGCTTCAAGAGGCCGAAGAGCGAGGCCATGCAGGTGAGCGGCAGGAATGTCATGACCGGGCTCCCGAAGACTGTCTCCGTCACTTCGGAGGAGATCAGGGAGGCCCTGAGCGAGTCCACCTCCCGCATCGCGGACGCGGTGCACGGCGTGCTCGAGAAGACTCCCCCGGAGCTGGCCGCCGACATCACGACGCGCGGCATCGTGTTTACGGGCGGCGGGTGTCTTCTCGACGGCCTCACGGAGCTCATCGAGGAGAGAACCGGCATCAATGTGATGGTGGCGGAGAACCCGGCGGACTGCGTCGCGATCGGCGCGGGCAGGTACGTGGAGCTCATGGACCGGCTTGGCAGGATGGATTATTAACTTTTAAGAAAAATGGAAGAGCGGATCACCGGAATCATAGAGCATATCATCTACAGGAACGAGGAGAACGGGTACACGGTCTTTTCACTTGTGAGGGAAGGGGAGGAGCTGACGTGCGTCGGCTTCTTTGCCGATGTCCGGGAGGGATCCGGGATCGAGGCCACGGGCAGGTATACGGAGCACCTCGCCTACGGGACGCAGTTTAAGATCGAGCACTGTGAATTCCGGCAGCCGGACAGCGCTGAGACAATCGAGACGTATCTGGCCTCCGGCGCGGTGAAGGGCATCAAGAAGGTTCTTGCCGCCCGGATCGTGAAGAAATTCGGAGACGATACCCTCCGCATCATGGAGGAGGAGCCGGAGAGGCTCGCTGAGATCAAGGGCATTTCCGCCGCAAAGGCGAGGGAGATCGGGGCCGCGATGGCCGAACAGGCCGGGATGCGGAAGGCCATGATGTTCCTTAAGGGGCTCGGCATCTCGCTGAAGATGAGCATCCGCATCTATCACAGCTACGGCGAGGAGATCTACACCATCATAAGGGAGAATCCCTACCGGATGGCCGAGGACATCGACGGGATCGGCTTTCTGACCGCGGACCGGATCGCCGCGAGGGCCGGCATCGGCGCTGATTCCCCGTACCGGCTGCGAAGCGGGCTGCTCTACGTTTTGTCTTCCGCGGCGGCTGACGGCAACGTCTATCTGCCGGAGGACGAGCTCATGAACCGCGCCGCGGAGATACTCGGCGCATCCTTTGAACGCCTCTCCGGAGCGCTTCAGGATCTGGCGATCGACCGCAAGGTCATCATCAAACAGTATCCGTCTGTGCATTATGGAGGGCATGAAGGAGACGCGGACCGGTCCTCCCCCTGTCCGCGCATCGTCTACTTCGCCCGCTTCTACTATCTCGAACTGAACAGCGCCAGGAAGCTTCTCGATCTGTCCCGGCCGGGCGGCATCAGCGAGGAGGCGGCGAGAGAGAAGATCCGCCTTCTCGAAGAAAAGAGCGGGACCACTTTGGAGGAAGAGCAGCTTAAGGCCGTGACGCTGGCCGCTGCGTGCGGCGTGCTGATCCTGACCGGCGGGCCCGGGACCGGGAAGACGACCACGATCAACGAGATGATCCGCTATTTTCTGAGGGAGGACTGTTCGGTCCGCCTGGCGGCACCCACGGGGCGCGCGGCAAAGCGGATGACGGAGGCCACCGGGTACGAGGCGTCGACGATTCACCGCCTCCTCGAGATCAGCAGCGTCGGAGACGGGGAGATGACGGAGGGCCATTTTGAGAGAAATGAAGAGAATCCCCTCGAGGCGGACGTCGTGATCATCGACGAGATGTCCATGGTGGATATCTCGCTGTTCCACGCCCTCGTGATGGCCGTTCCGGTGGGGGCGAAGCTGATCCTCGTCGGGGATGTGGACCAGCTTCCTTCGGTCGGCCCGGGATCCGTTCTGAGGGATCTTCTGAGATCGGAGGCATTTCCGTCCGTCTGCCTGACCCGGATCTTCCGGCAGGCCGCCTCTTCGGACATCGTGGTAAATGCGCACCACATCAACGCGGGAGAGCAGATCCTGCTCGACAACAGGAGCCGGGACTTCTTTTTCCTTAAGAGGGATGATACCAACCTCATCATCAGCAATATCATCGAGCTCGTGCGCGACAAGCTGCCTCCGTATGTAAAAGCCAAGCCTTTCGACATCCAGGTGCTCGTGCCGATGAGGAAAGGGCCCCTCGGAGTGGAGCGGCTCAACTCCATCCTCCAGGAGTACTTGAATCCGCCTTCCCCGAAGAAGGAGGAAAAGCTCTTCGGGGATAAGACCTTCCGCGTGGGAGACAAGGTCATGCAGGTTAAGAACAACTATGAGCTTATCTGGGAGATCCGCGGCAGGCGCGGTATACCGAGGGACGAGGGAGCGGGAATCTTCAACGGGGATATGGGGATCATCCGGGACATCGACGATTTCGCGAAGAGCATCGAGATTGAGTTCGATGAGGGCAGGATGGTGGACTATCCCTATTCCTCGGTCGATGACCTCGAGCTCGCCTATGCGGTCACGATCCACAAGTCCCAGGGAAGCGAGTATCCGGCGGTCATCCTCCCGATCTTAAGAGGGCCCCGCATGCTGATGACGAGAAACCTGCTCTACACGGCGGTCACGCGCGCGAAGTCCTGCGTCGTGGTGCTTGGCAGCGAAGACAGCGTGCGCGGCATGATCCGCAACGAGACGGAGCTTAGGAGATGCACGTCGCTCGACGTGCGCGTCAGGGAACTGCTGGAGTGCTGAACAGGTACGGCAATTCATACTGCATATAGGGGAAACGAAAGGTTCTGCAAAAAAGACAATTTCGTTAACGGCTGAAAAAACCGGGAGGCAGGTATGGAGGCTGTGAAAATCAAAATGAT
>CADCPJ010000214.1 GCA_902803245.1 uncultured Lachnospiraceae bacterium
GCCGCAGGAAGTGACGAAAATGCCGTCCTGGCGATGAAAGACGTGATGGAAGGAAAGGTGAATGCCGCCATGTCCTGGATCATCCGGCATTCCAGAACGGTGATCCTCGCCGGAATCCTCCTTCTCATCGACGTCATTCTTCTCTTCTTCCTCCTTAGGGCCGAGCGAAGCTGGAAAATGGATTTCAAGTGGATCCTCATCCTTATCATCATCGACTTCCTGCTCTTCTTCCAGCTGCTGCCCCTCATCTACCTCCTTGTGAAGGCGTTCTTCCCGGACGGCAGCTTCTCTCTTGCGACCCTTGAGAGGCTCTTCACCTATGAGATGAACCGGCAGGCGCTTTTAAACACGGTGATCGCGTCCGTCTGCACGATGGTGCTCGGCACGCTGATCGCATTTCCCCTCGCGTGGCTCGTCGGGCGAACGAACATCTACGGCCGGAGGATCTTCCGCCACCTCTTCGTCATCACCTATATGGTGCCGCCCTACGTGGGCGCGATGGCCTGGCTGAGACTCTTAAACAAGAATGTCGGGACAGTCAACCTGATCCTCAGGAAGCTCTTTTCGATGAACATCGCGGAGGGGCCGCTGAGCATCTACACCCTCGGCGGGCTCATATGGGTTCTGACGACATTTTACTACCCCTATGCGTTCATCACGATCTCCCGCTCCATGGAGAAAATGGATCCCACGCTCGAGGAGGCATCCCGCATTTCCGGCGCGGGCGCATTTAAGACCGTGATCCGCATCACGCTGCCTATGATGATGCCGTCCCTCATGGCCGGCGCGCTCCTCGTCTTTATCAGCGCGGCGAGCTGCTACGGGATCCCGTCGATCGTCGGCGCCCCCGGAAACGTGCACACCGTGACGACCCGGATCATCCAGTATTACGGACTCGGGGTAGACGGGATCAATGACGCCACCGCCCTCGCGTTTTTCCTCATCGTGGTCGCGCTCATCGTCCTCACCGTCTCGGATCTCTTCATCGGGAAGAGGCAGTACGTGACCGTGTCCGGCAAGTCGACCACACCGAACACCGTGGATCTTAGAAAATGGCGTCTCCCGCTGACAATCTTCATGTGCCTCTTTGCGCTCATCGCGGTCATCGTTCCGTTCTTCACGATCGTCGCCACCTCTTTTAAGGTGGACGTGGGCAAGACGCTCCTTGAGGCAGGAAACTTCACTTTCGACCAGTGGAAGGTGCTCTTTCGCACCGAGACCCTCTCTTCGCTTAAGAACTCCCTGATCTTCGGGGCTGTGGCCGCCACGGCGGGCATCATCATTTCCTGTACGATGAGCTACCTGCTTCAGAGAACGACGATAGCGGGGAGACGCATTCCGAATTTCCTCATCACGCTCGGGTCCGGAACCCCGTCTGTCGTCATCGCCCTCGGGCTCATCCTCACGATGCGCGGGCAGTTTGGCGTCAACATCTACGGCACGGCCGCCATCCTCATCATCGCCTACCTCATCAAGTACCTGATGATGGGCATGCGGACGGTGACCTCGGCGATGTCCCAGATCCACGTCTCTTTGGAGGAGTGCTCTGAGATCTCGGGCGCGAGCTGGCTCAAGACGATGATGAAGATCACGGGGCCGCTCATATTCCCGTCGATCGCGGCAGGCTGGTTCCTGATATTCATCCCGAGCTTCTACGAGCTGTCGATGACCGCGCTCCTCTACTCGGAGGGCACGAAGACCATCGGCTTCCAGCTCTACGAGTACTGGACGCTGACCTCCCAGCCCCAGGCCTGCGCGATGGCCACCGGAATTCTGCTCTTCATCGTCCTCATCAACGTGCTCTTAAATACGTTCACAAAGGGCGAGTTCTCAATCTGACGCGCCGCAAAGATACGTAAATACACCCATAAAAGAAGGTGTTCTCAATCTGACGCGCCTCCATGATACGTCAATACACCCTTGAAAGAAGGAGGGACTCATGTCCGCAATTCGCATAAAGAATGTCACAAAGAGCTTTGGGAATGTACAGGTGCTCAAAGAATTCAACGAAGTGTTTGAGGACGGGGAATTTGTGACGCTGCTCGGCCCTTCCGGCTGCGGCAAGACCACGATGCTCCGGATCATCGCCGGCTTCGAGAAGCCGACGACCGGCGAGGTGTGGATCGGCGACAGGCTCGTATCCGGCGGAAAGACCTTCATCCCGCCGGAAAACAGGGACATCGGGATGGTCTTCCAGTCCTACGCGGTCTGGCCCCACATGACCGTCTTCGAGAATGTCATTTACCCTCTGCAGATCAAAAAGGTCCCGAAGGCGGAGATCGCAGGGCGCGCGGACCGCATTTTAAAAATGGTGCACCTCGATCAGTACCATGACAGGCTTCCGAGTCAGCTCTCCGGCGGCCAGCAGCAGAGAGTTCCCCTCGCGAGGGCGCTTCTTGCCGAGCCGAAGCTCCTTCTCCTCGACGAGCCCCTCTCCAATTTGGACGCGAAGCTCAGGGAGTCCATGCGCTTTGAGATCAAGGATCTGGCGAAGAGCCTCGGCATCACTGTTGTGTATGTCACCCACGACCAGACGGAGGCTATGGCGATGAGCGACCGCATCTTCCTCATCAACAACGGGCTCATCCAGCAGTCCGGGACGCCGGGCGAGATCTACAACAATCCGAAGAACCCCTTCGTGGCGGACTTCCTCGGAAAGATCGATTTCTTTAAGGGATATGCCGAAGACGGAGTCGTGAAGGTGGACGGGTGGGGAGTGTCCCTCCCCTATCCCGGCATGGAGAGGCACGGGCAGGTCCAGGTCGCCGTACGCCCCGAGAATATCCTCATCACCGGCGAGATGGGAGAAATCCGGGGAAAGATCCGGAGACTCTATTATCTGGGGGATGTGTGCGACCTGAGGATCACCGTCGGGAATACCGACGTGAGGGCAATCACCGACGGCTTCCGCCGCCTCGATCTGCACGAAGGCGATGAAGTGGGAATCCGGATCTGCGATTTTCTGGTCTTCGATGACGACGTGGAGGAGCAGCTGAAGATCCGGACA
>CADCPJ010000215.1 GCA_902803245.1 uncultured Lachnospiraceae bacterium
CCTCTGAGCGCCCGCAAGCTCCGGGATGCCTGCCCGGGCGGTCTATGCGGTCTATGCGGATTTTCGCGCAAGTGCGGGAAACGGCGAGATACAGGAAGGCGGGCACAAAAGGGACTATACCTGCAGGTATTTTCTCACTCTCTTAATCCGGCGGCTTATAACTGAATAGAATTCATCATCAAAGGGCTTCAGATAGAAGGTCTCGAGCAGAAAGAGACTGAGCTTCTGGAGCTCTTCGTTATTGTCCTCAATGCGGACGGCGAGGGCCTCCATTTCCTTTATAAATGCGTGCCAGAGGAGCTTGAAGCTCTCGTACTGATCAATGTCCGGGATTCCGAGATAGCGGTCGATCCGGACCTTGGAGCGGCCGGACACGGGACAGGGATCGGGCAGAAGAAAATAGAGGATCTCATGCTCTCTGAATTCACGGGCAAGAGGGTAGAGCCTGCAGATGCCGGGGCGGAAGGCGTGAATGCGGCACGTGCCGTCTTTATCCAGATAGGCGCAGGACTCCGTCTTTTCCGTCATGGCGAGATGGGGGAGCAGGATTCCGTTTTCCACGTGGAGCTCCACGCTCTCTCCGATGAGTCCGCCAAAGGGCTTATTGAGGCCGTATGAGAGCTGATACGCGTCATAGGGATCGAGCACGATCGTGTCCCCCATGCCGCGGCAGCACTCCCCGCAGCCCTTGCAGGCCGCGGAGCTCACCCGTGAAAGTTCATGTACTTTATAATATCTTCTCTGATCATTCATAGACCTATCATACCATTTTTCCGCGATGCTGTGCTGATGAACAGCCACAAGAATTTCAGGCGGCTGCTTAGCGCCTCCCGGCACCCGGGAGGAAAAAAGTAAAAATCCCGCGGGACCGCCTTGACATATAATGAACATATGATAATATATTCATATGAACGGCAAAGCAAATGACAAAGGGCCGCTTATGGAGGTGACGTGAGGTGAGAGCGAAACAGAGCTACAGCGCAAACCGGATTGACCATCTCATAGAAAATGTCACGGAGAACGAGCTCTGCGACCTCGCCGAGCTCTTTAAGGTCTTCGGGGATTCGACCAGGATCAAGATCCTCTATGTCCTCTTTCACGGGGAGAAGAATGTGACCGAGATCTGCGAATCTCTCGATATGAACCAGTCCGCAGTCTCCCATCAGCTTAAAATCTTAAGGACCTCGAAGCTCATTTCTTCGAGAAGAGAGGGGAAGGCCGTGATCTATGGCCTGGCGGATGACCACGTGAAGACCATTATCGCCATGGGCAAGGAGCACATCGAGGAATAGCCGGACGAGGGTGCTGCATTTTTATGAATCAAGAGGTATCTGACCACCACAAATACATTACAGGAGGAGGGTGTCACTATGAAAAAGAAATTCAAGTGCGAGATCGACTGCGCGAACTGCGCCGCGAAGGTGGAAGAAGCCGTCCGAAAGATCGACGGAGTCACGGATGCCAGAGTAAACTTCATGACGCAGAAGTTCACTCTGGAGGCGGATGATGCGAGATACGACGAGATCCTGAAGGAAGCGGTCAGGGTCGGGAAGAAGATAGAGCCTGACTTTGCCGTGGAGATCTGAGAGATATCCCGGATAGGAAGATCTGAAACTGTCCGTTCGACAGGCAGGATGAAAATGAAAAAAGAGGTGTCCGCATGTCCCAGAAGTTGAAAAAGCAGCTGTTTATCATCCTTGCGGCGCTGGCACTCTTCCTTGTGATCCTGATCCTTGAGAAGAGCGGGGCGCTCCCGGCGGTCTTTGAAAACCGGTGGGCGAAGCTTCTTCTCTATCTCGTCCCCTATCTCCTTAGCGGATGGACCGTGGTGAGAAAAGCGGTGCTCGGGGTGATTCACGGACAGATGCTTGACGAGTCATTTCTCATGACACTTGCTTCCATAGGGGCATTTGTCACGGGGGAGACCGAAGAAGCCGTCGCCGTCATGCTCTTCTACCAGGTGGGGGAGTACTTTCAGAGCTATGCGGTGGGGAAGTCCCGCGCATCCATCTCGGAGCTCATGGATATCGCCCCTTCGTATGCGAACATTCTCCGGGAGGACGGGAGCGTTGAGACCGCGGATCCGGACGACGTCGAGATCGGCGACACCCTTGTGGTCAGGCCGGGCGAGAAGATTCCTGTGGACAGCGTGGTTCTAAAAGGGGAGAGCATGCTGAATACGGCAGCCCTGACCGGGGAGTCCGTGCCGCGCAATGTGAAGGCGGGGGATCCCGTCATTTCCGGATGCATCAACGGCGAAGGCCTGCTTGAGGTGCGCGCCGAGAAGATCTATGACGACTCCACGGTTGCCAGGATTCTCGAAATGGTGGAGAATGCGTCCGAGAAGAAGTCCCGCACGGAGAATTTCATCACCCGGTTCGCAAAGTATTACACGCCGATTGTCGTCATTTCAGCCCTTATTCTCGCCATCGTCCCGCCCCTCTTTACGGGAAACTGGATGGAGTGGATCTACAGGGCCTGCACATTCCTCGTCATTTCCTGTCCGTGTGCGCTTGTGATCTCCGTGCCGCTGTCTTTCTTCGGCGGAATCGGGGCGGCCTCAAAAAGCGGTGTTCTGGTCAAGGGCTCCAATTACCTTGAGCTTTTGTCCAGGCTGAAGATTGTCGTGACCGACAAGACGGGCACTCTGACCGAGGGCAATTTCAAGGTGAGCTCATTAAAACCCGCAGAAGGCGTCGCGGAGAGTGAACTGCTTCTTGCGGCGGATCTCGCGGAGAGCATGTCCACGCATCCCATCGCCCTCTCCATACGGGAGGCGCTCCGGATGCGGGAGGACGGCCCGAAAGCGGAGGGATCCGGGGGAGCTTCTCCCCTCGTGCAGGTTGAGAACATCAGCGGGCAGGGCCTTGCGGCAAGGTATGAGGGATCAGAGATCCTGGTGGGAAATGCCCGCCTCATGGAGGAGCGCGGCATTTTGTATGAGGCGGTGGACGACGAGGCTGCGACGGTGTGCTTTGTCGCGCGGGACGGCAGGTACCTCGGCTCGATCGCGATCCGCGACCTGGTGAAGGAGGACGCGAAGAGGGCCGTCGCCGCCATGAAGGAGTGCGGCGTTGAGCGCGTCGTCATGCTGACGGGAGACAGGAAGGGCGTGGCGGACAGCGTGGGGAGAGAGCTCGGAATCACAGAGTGCTTCAGCGAGCTTCTTCCAAAGGACAAGGTCCTTAAGGTGGAGGAGCTGCTCACACAGCGCCGCCAGAAGGACGCTCTCGCTTTTCTCGGGGACGGGATCAACGACGCCCCTGTGCTGATGAGAGCGGACGTGGGGATTGCCATGGGGTCGCTCGGGTCAGACGCTGCGATCGAGGCGGCCGACGCGGTCATCATGGACGACAACCTCATGCGCATCCCGATGGTGATCCGGATTGCCCGGAAGACGGTCGGCATTTCAAAGCAGAACATCGTATTTGCCCTTGGCGTGAAGGTTCTCATCCTGGTGCTCGGAGCTTTGGGAATCGCCGGGATGTGGGCCGCCGTCTTTGCCGACGTCGGTGTCGCGGTCCTTTGCATTCTCAATTCCATGAGGCTCCTCATGGGAAAAAAGACGATCTGACTGCGTGTCTTAAGAAAAAAGTGTGAATTATGCGTGAATATCCGGCCTGCAGCCCCAAGATGCGGTTGCAGGCTTTTTGGCTTTGTGGGAAAATAGGATTATCTATATCATTTCCTGACACATGTATAGTCGCTATCGAAAATGTCTCCGAAAGGGGCGCCTTCGGTGAGACTTAAGATTCACTGGCATAAGTTGAGCTTACGAGGCAGTTCCTGCCTCCTCATAAGAAAGGAGATCCTTTAGATGAAAAGAAAGCTGTTGGCATCCTTTATGGCAGGCATAATGGTCTTTTCGGCACCGGTTATGCAGGCGGCTGTAAGCGCCGGGGACGTGGACGAGGACTACGTGGTCGGCGGAAATGAGGAGTATCTCGAGGAGTGGGTTGACCAGGACTACATGACCGAAGAGGACTGGGACGACTGGGTCGATGAGCCCGAGTACGACTACTATGATGACGATGACTATTACGAAGAAGACTACGACGACGATTACTATGAGGAGCCTTCTTACTACGAGGAGAGCTCTGACAATTCCTCAGACAATACGGAGTCGTCTTCGGCGGAGTCCGCTTCGTCTTCGGCGGAATCGTCGGCTTCTTCGGAGAGCAGTGCGGAGGAGAGCGAGGAGGGAAGTGTGCTCGTCTCGATTCCGAGGAGCAGCATCGAGGAAACCCTCAATCTCAAGGAAAATGGTAATCAGGAGTGGACCTACTCCTCAGGCGCGGACGCATGGACTCTCTCCATCGTGAGCGCCGTGGCGAACCCGGAGATCCCGGATGAGGAGGGCGTCTCCGTCTCCGTTCCCGGAGCTTACGTGCTGGGCATCGACACGAACGGCGACGGCCGGGCCGACAGAACCGGGGCCACGGCAGGAAGCAGTGCCGTGAAGGGCTCCCTCGTCATTGACAGGACTGCGAAGATCACAAGCAGCTCCGGCCAGATCTACTCGGCAGATACGGCGCCCGTCATCATCAACACCGGCGCCGCGGGATATTCGGAGCAGGCCAATCAGATCGCCTCCACCACCTATGCCAAGGAAGGCTATATCAACGTGGCCTGCGGCAACCGCGGGAAGCAGAGCAAGACAAAGGATGAGGACGGGAACTCGTACTTCACAGGGGATGCCCCGAGCGCTCTGGCAGACCAGAAGAGCGCGGTCCGCTTCGTGAAGTACAACATCCTTCTCGGCAACCTCCCGGGAAGCGTCGACCACTTTGTCTCCACCGGCGGCTCGGGCGGCGGCGCTCACGCGGCTATGCTGGCAGCGACCTCCAATCATCCCGATTTCTACGACTACCAGATACAGGTGGGCGCCGTGGGAGTCTACAGAAATGACGACGGGACGTATTCCACCTCGGTGACCATCGACGGCAAGACGGTGAATATCTCGGACGGCGTCTGGGGATGCGTGGCGTACAGCCCGATCACCTCCTTGAAGGAGGCGGACATGGCTCTCGCCTTCGAGTATTATCTCGATCCCAACTACAGCTTCAACACGGAATTCCAGAAGAAGCTGGCGGAGTTCCTCTCCGAGTCCTATATGGAGTACATCAACGGGCAGAACTTCCGGCTCGACGAGTCCGTAGTCGGCTTTGACTTAAATGACGATCAGGACGCGGCGGATGTCGTTCCCCTGACGATTGAGTACGATCCGGCCAAATATCCGGCTACGAACGGATACGGGGGGACCTACCTCAACCTCTACCTGCAGGAGTTCATTTCCAATCTGCAGTGGTATCTCGACAACCTGGATTACGCCGAAGACTGGACGTGGTTTGA
>CADCPJ010000216.1 GCA_902803245.1 uncultured Lachnospiraceae bacterium
GAGGATGTGGACGACGATCTCATCGATGCCATTTTTTCGAAATTCTGTATGGGGAAATGATGACCATCGGTCCTCATTACGGAAATTGTTTTATAGTCGTTAACAAAATTGTCTGCATAAGCAGAACATTTCGTTTCCCTATATGCAGTTAATCTGGGCAATAGCCTTCGGCAATCCTTAAGGTTAACTGGTATAAGATAAGGAGATAGACACGCTCATGAGGAGATGGATAGCAGCTCTTGTCTTAACAGGTACGGTGGCAATCAGCGGGGGATGTGCGGCGACGGATGTTCCGGTGGTGGGATCGATGACGCCGGTTCCGACTGAGACGCCGTCTCCGTTGGTGACGGCGGTCAGTACCAAGGCTCCGACCGAGACCCCGATCGCCATTATCACAACGACTCCGAAAGCGCCTTCCGTTACGCCCGTACCTGTGTCGCTGACTCCGGTTCTTGACGCGGATGACCATTTAAAGACGATCGGAAATAAGGCGGAGGGCGACTCTGTGTTCCGCGTGAAGCTCGTGAACAATACGGGAAAGGCGATCCGGAACTTCCGCATCATTTCCACACTCGCTTCCTATTACAGGGAGGAATCGAACTACGTCAATCTTCTTTCAGACGGAGATGTCTTCGCGGATAAAGAGGAGAGAATCCTGTATTACGACACCTACAGGGATCCCTCCAACGACGCCGATGAGAAGAACTACAATCTGCGGCTGACCTTTGAGGACGGGTCCGTATATGAGCTGGAAGTTGTCCCGTTCTTCGATATGGAGGAGGGCATCATTCACTCCAGGAACGGCGCGCCGTATGTGACTTATCTGTCGAAGGCTTCGTCCACAGAGACGGACACTGCGGAGGGAGTGCTGCTGTACGCGGGTGAGGGGCAAATGGCGGAGGACTTAAGGGGTGAGACTCCCGAAGAGGGAGGATCCCATGAGAGCGAAGACCGGCCCTATGAGGATGACACCTATGACTACGAAGATGAAGATTACGGCGGTGAGGACGGATCCGACCGCGATGACTATGACGACTATGATGAGGAATGACGATACGGCCTATGACGGATGCGATGAAGAAAACGGGAGTAATTGAGCTGTGCGACGTGGTGGTCGTAGGGGGCGGTCACGCCGGCTGTGAGGCGGGCCTTGCCTCAGCGAGGCTCGGGCTTGAGACGGTCCTCTTTACCGTGAGCGTGGAGTCGATCGCGCTGATGCCCTGCAATCCGAATATCGGGGGGAGCTCGAAGGGACACCTTGTCCGGGAGGTCGATGCCCTTGGCGGCCAGATGGCCAAGGCGATTGACAGGACCTTCATACAGTCCAAGATGCTGAACGGCTCCAAGGGCCCGGCCGTCCACTCACTGAGGGCACAGGCGGACAAGTCCGCCTACACGATGGAAATGAGGAGGGTTCTCGAGAATCAGGAGCATCTCACGATCCGTCAGCAGGAAGTGACCGACCTGATCACCCGCGAAGACCTGGAAAACGGAAAATATTCAGAAATATCTGTAAATAATAAAAATTGTCTCGGTTATTTGGCGCTATTCACAGAAAACCACCAAAAACATGTGGATAATGTGGATAAATCAGATCAAATCTGCGGAATTCGGACGATCTCCGGGGCCATTTATCTGTCGAAGGCTGTGATTCTGTGCACGGGCGTGTATTTGAAGGCCCGCTGCATCTACGGAGATGTGATGAGTGAGACCGGTCCGAACGGCCTCATGCCGGCAAACCATCTGTCTGATTCGCTTAAGGAACACGGGATCGGCCTCGTGCGGTTCAAGACGGGGACACCGGCCCGCATCGACGGCCGCTCCATTGACTTCTCAAAATGCGTCGAGCAGAAGGGGGACGACCGCGTTGTGCCCTTCTCATTTTCTACGGATCCCGAGACGGTTCAGATCCCGCAGAGGTCCTGCTATCTCACTTACACGAATGAGGAGACGCACCGGATCATCCGGGAAAACATCGACCGGTCCCCTCTGTACGGAGGCGTGATCCACGCGACGGGACCCAGATACTGTCCGTCGATCGAGGACAAGGTGATGAAGTTCCCGGACAAGGACAGGCACCAGGTGTTTATTGAGCCCGAGGGCAATTATACAAACGAGATGTATATCGACGGCATGAGCAGCTCGATGCCGGAGGATGTGCAGTTCGCAATGTATCGCAGCGTCCCGGGACTTGAGAATGCAAAAATTGTCCGGAACGCCTATGCCATCGAGTACGACTGCCTCTCCCCGAAGCAGCTTCTATCGACTCTGGAGTTCAAGGGGATAAGGGGGCTCTTCTCGGGCGGGCAGTTCAACGGGAGCTCCGGATATGAGGAGGCCGCGGCCCAGGGACTCATCGCGGGGATCAACGCAGCGATGTATGTTCTTCATAAGGACCCGATCGTCCTTCTCCGATCGGAGTCCTATATCGGCGTGCTGATTGATGACCTTGTGACGAAGGAGAACTTTGAGCCCTACCGCATGATGACGAGCCGGGCGGAGTACAGGCTCCTTCTTCGTCAGGACAATGCGGACTTAAGGCTCAGGAAGTACGGATACCGGTGCGGGCTCATCTCCGATGAAGAGATGGAGAAGACAAAAGAGAAGCAGCGCAGAATAGACGAGGAGATCCTCCGGGTCAGCCGAGTTCACGTGGGGAGCGGTGACGATGTCTCCTCCTTCCTTGCAGAATGCGGGAGCACCCCGCTCTTGTCAGGGGCCTCCCTCATGGAACTGATCCGGAGACCTGAGCTGAGCTATGAGAAGCTTGCGCCACTTGATCCCGGCCGCCCGGAACTTGAGCGCGATGTGGCGGAGCAGGTCAACATCGAGATCAAATATGCCGGATATATCGAGAGACAAAAAAAGCAGGTCGCGCAGTTTGAGAGGATGGAGCGAAAGAGAATCCCGGAGGATATCGATTATGACCTCGTCCCGTCTCTCCGCATCGAGGCGAGACAGAAGCTCAAAGACTTTCGTCCCGGGAGCATTGGGCAGGCAGCCCGCATCGCAGGGGTGAGCCCCGCCGATATCTCCGTCCTCCTTGTATATCTGAAGCAGAGACGGTCGGGACGGAACCGGTCCAAAGAGAACGGGTAATTTGGCGAACAATGAGATGAGCGGATACAGATGTGTGTCCGCTTTGCTGTTCATAAAAAAGCGGTGAGCTCTAAGATGGCGGAAGTTTTAAGGCTCATACACTTCTTACGAAAATGCGACTAAGGGGGAAATCATGCCGGCAGACCGGATAATGGAAATTACAACCGCATTTGACAGGCAGGGAATCGCGATTGACAGGACACAGGCGTCCAGGTTCAGTCTCTACTATGATCTGCTTATTGAGAAGAACAAGGTCATGAATCTGACAAGGATCACGGGTTTTGAGGACGCGCTGGAGAAACATTTTGTTGACAGTGTGATGATAGCGAACTATGTGGACCTGAAGGAAGTGGAGAGCGTACTGGATCTCGGCGCAGGGGCAGGCTTTCCGGGAATTCCGCTGAAGATCGTCTACCCTCATCTTCGGCTCAGCCTCATAGACTCGGTCGGAAAAAAGATGCAGTTCGTAAAGGAAGCGGCGGAGGCTCTCGGGCTCGACCACACTTCAGCCATGCACGTCCGGGCCGAGGATCTGGCAAGGGAAAAGGAACACAGGGAACAGTACGACCTTTGTGTCTCGAGGGCGGTCGCGAATCTCAGCACGCTCTCGGAGTACTGCCTCCCATTCGTCAAAACCGGAGGCCTGTTTGCTGCTTACAAGTCCGCGGACTGCCATGAGGAGATTGATGCCGCGAAGGGAGCCGTATTTAAGCTGGGGGGCGGAAAGGCAGATGTCAGGTCATTTTCCCTGTGCGGCATGGGACGGAGCATCGTCCTGATAAGAAAAGAGAGGCGCACTCCATCGGCCTATCCGAGAAAAGCGGGGACCGCAGCCCGCAGTCCCCTGAAATAGATGTCCTATGATCCTGTCTGATCTCTGAAAGAGAAATTCCAAACCTTATGATAAGATGGCCTTTGCGGTCTCCTCCGGCTCCTCAAGCATGGGGAGCTGTTTTGTGTGCTCAATCACTGTGACCTGAGCTTCCGGGAGGGCGCGCCTCCATTCTTTTATGACCGGCTCCGCGTCGCGGATCGAGCCCCCCTCGATAATCCGGACCGGCATTTTCAGATGGGAGAGGGCAAAGCGGATATCTGCATTTATGTATTTTCCGATCTGGCATGCAGCGAAATGGTGGGCATTTCCTCCTCCGAGATGCGCGCTCTCATAATAGGTATCGACGAGGTCATCCGTGTCGTGGAAGGGATTGTAGAAATACTTCTCCGCAAAATATATATCTATCTGGGAGCGGCTTGTCAACATATTGTATATGAAGGCACCGAGAATCGGTGCGCCGAGTGCGCGGTATTTGAGTTTGGAAATGAAGTCGGGCGTCTCCTCCAGGGCCTTTTGGGAAGGCGGATTGATGAGAACGAGTGATGCGATGGCCTCCCTGTCACAGGCCGCGGCCATCACTGCGACCGGGCAGGTGAGATTCGACGCAACGAGCTTCACGGATGACAGCGACATCGCATGTATGAAATCCAGGACGAGCTGCACAAAATAGAAGTTGGTATAGAGCGTGTGCGGCTTGTCGGACCTGCCGCATCCGGGAAGATCGATCAGGTATACTGTGTGACTTGCGGCGAGCCGGGAAACAATATCCTTCCACTCTGCGGAGGAGGCGGCCGGGTGCAGGGCATGAAGAAGAATCACAGGGTCTCCGGCGCCGTGTTTTTCGTAATAGACCTGCACGCCCCTCCAGGAGAAGAGCTGCCCGTCAGACCTGTTTAATATGTGTTTTCTCGCAGCGTGAATATCACATATTTTATTGAATGCAAAGATTCCCCCTGCGGTGAGCATTAAGGAGCAGAAAAAGTGCCCCGTTCGATGATCTCTGCTCATGCGAAAACCTCCTTCGAATATTTCCGTCGTTAACGAAACTGTCTTTCTTACGCAGAACATTTAGTTTTTTGTAACTATTCAGCACCCCTGAAATCAGAGTGAAAATCAGGCAGAGAACTAGTTTTCTGAATGGTTTTCGCTGTGATTTCGGGGC
>CADCPJ010000217.1 GCA_902803245.1 uncultured Lachnospiraceae bacterium
CCCCGAAATCAGAGCAAAAACCATTCAAAGAACAAGTTCTCTGCCTGATTTTTACTCTGATTTCAGGGGTGCTGAATAGTTACAAATGAACAAGTTTTACGGTTTTTATCATACCCTTTTCAGGCGGGATCAACAAGTCCGGATTCAAAAAAAGGTGACAATGGGGACAGTCCCCATTGTCACCTTTTTACTTGCAGGAATTATTCTTCCGGTGCGGGCTCGCTTCCGCTCTCCGCCTTCTCCTCCTCGGGATCCAGGCTCTTGTAGTTCCCGAAAAGGATCCGGCCGTCCTCGTCGTCCATCAGGTCGCCGTTCTCGCTCTGGAGCTTGTCCGCCATCTGCTGGCCGATCAGTCCCTTCAGGTTGCTCTCGGCGATGTTATCGGTGAACAGATTCTTGCCTGTCTGGACAGCGACGTCGCCGAGGGCATTCATCAGCTGCTTGATCTGGTTCAGATAGAAGCTGAAGCTCTCGGAGAAATTCTTGACGGTGTTGCCCACATATCTCTGGCTGTCCTGCCTGTTCTCCTCGAGTTCCTCCTCCAGATTGCGCCTCTTCAGCGCATCTTCTCTCGCAAATGCGCGCTCTCTCTCCTCAAGGGCATCGTCGAACTCCTTCACCTTGCGGCTGTACAGATCCTTGAGACCCTCATACTCGATGATGAGGTCTTTCTCCTTCTGCTTGAGCTCCGTCATCTCCGATTCGGCGAGTTCTCTCTCGAGCTCGGCATTCTTCTCGCACATCTCGGCATTTTTCTCACTCATCTCGGCGTTCTTCTCGTTCATATCGGAGAGAACAGCTTCGAGCTCAGCGATCTTCGACTGGGCGTCCGCGAACACTCTCTCGAGGTCGCCGCTCTTTGATTTCTCCGCAGAGAGAGCCTGTTCCAGATCATATATCTTGTTATCCGCAGCGGAGATCTTCCCCTCCAGATCCGCATTCATATTCTTCTCATCGGCAAGAAGCACTTCCAGGTCTGAAGCTTTGGACTTCGCTTCGAACAGGTTCTCCTCCAGATCCTTTGCCTTCGTCTCCGCTTCGGAGAGACTCTCCTCGAGATTGGATGACTTGGAAACGGCTGCTCCGAGCTGTCTCTCGAGGTCCTTGGCCTCCTTGCTCACCTTGTCAATCTGGTCATTGGCCTCGCTTAACTTGTACTCCAGTTCCTGAATTCTTTTCTTTCCAAACATAGTCCTCGTCCTCTCTTCTTTTCCTGGTCTTTTTACCGGCTGCCGCACCCTCTTCTCCCACTCCGTCCATATGGCTGTGAGCGCAGGGTCTGAAAAGTCCGCACCGGCTGTGCTGTAAGTATTATACCATACGAATGAGCAAAATAAACAAGAGATATGACAGATAGGAACCTTTTTTTGCTTAAATCTATTTATTTATGGCTGAATTTTGGACAGAAGGCTCACGACTTCTATGTGCTGCGTCTCGGGAAACATGTCCACGAGGGCATACCGCCGGATCCCCCAGCCCCTCGCCTTGAGACAGCGCATGTCCTCAAGAAAGCTGGTGGCCTTGCAGGAGATATAGACCATATCCGTGATGCCGTAGTCCGTGATCCTCTTAAGGGCCTTTTCGTGGACGCCCTCGCGGGGGGGATCCACAAGGACAAAGTCCGGCTTCTCCGGAATGAGCGGCAGGCTCTCGAAGACGTCCCCGGCGAGAAACTCGCAGTTCGTAAGCCCGTTCATCGCCGAATTCTTTCTTGCCGCCTCCACCGCCTCCTCAACGAGCTCAATTCCGTAGACCTTCTTCGCCTCCCCGGCAAGGATCTGCGCGATCGTCCCCGTGCCGCAGTAGAGGTCAAAGAGCACGGGCTTCTCTCCCTCTCCTTTAAGAGACAGGCCGACATACTGCTTCGCCGTGCTGTAGAGCACTTCCGCTCCCAGGGTGTTCGTCTGGAAGAAGGAAAATGCAGTCACCTTAAACTTGAGCCCCGACAGTTCCTCGTAGAAATAGTCCCTGCCATAGAGGAGCACAAGTTCATCCGGGAGAAGCGCGTCGGCGTAGCGGTCACAGACGGCGTGCATGATCCCGGCAAAGGAGCCCTCAATAGGGATGTCAAGGAGCATGTTTACAAACGGCCCGAAATCATACTGCATCTGGGAAGAGGAAGCGAGGACAAGGAGAATCTCTCCCGTCGTCTCCGAGCGCCGAAGAAGCAGGTAGCGCAGGAAACCGACGTGGGAGAGCTTGTTGTAAAACGGCACTTCCCGCTCCCTGAAGAAATCCCTCACGGCCTTTTGCACCGCGATCAGGTCGGGGTGAACCAGGCGGCACGTATCGGCGTCAAGAACCGTGTAGCGGGCCCCGAG
The DNA here is from genome assembly GCA_902803245.1 of uncultured Lachnospiraceae bacterium. Taxonomy (GTDB): domain Bacteria; phylum Bacillota; class Clostridia; order Lachnospirales; family Lachnospiraceae; genus Chordicoccus. The sequence continues at coordinate 2,322 of CADCPJ010000217.1, forward strand.
GCGGTGCATGCCGAGCGTCAGGGGGCCGTCAATCACTTCATTTCCGAATGAGAGGTCCATCTTGTTGCGGTATCCCGTCTCGCGGGGGCTCGCCTTTATCCCGTCGTAAACAGTGTCTCCGGAGATGACCGGGGACAGAAGGCGTCGGATCTGCTCCTCCTTCATGAGGAGCTGTTCCTCATAGGGCATGGTCTGGTAGAGGCAGCCGCCGCACTGCCCGAAAATGCCGCAGAACGGCTCCCTCGTCTCAAGCGGAGATTTCTCAAGGACCTGGAGGCGGTTGCCGTATACCACGCCTTTCTTCTTTTTATATACGCGAAAGCTCACCGTCTGTCCGGGCATCACGTTCTTCACGATGCCCCTCTCTCCGCTCTCAGGGACCTGAAAACGGCCCTCATTCGGGAAGTCCACTCTCTCGATCCTGGCCGTTCCCAAGTCTTTTCTCTTCATCCGACCGCACTCCGAATCCATCCTTCACTGGAAAAGCCCCGACGAAAGCGCCGGGGCTTTTTCAGGTCATATACAACCGCATCCTATGTGATTACTTCGCAACGTCCTCTACGAAATCATCCGCAGCGTCACTCACTGCTTCCTTGACCTTCTCAGCTGTTTCGGAGACCTTCTCAGCCGCCTCTTCCGCGGGAGACGCAGGGGTTTCATCCTCATCCTCGAAGTAATCGTCGAAATCGTCGTCGAAATCATCTTCGAAGTCCTCGAGATAATCCGGAGTCATGAAGCGGTATATCGCATAGGCGACCGCTGCAATCACCGCAATAAACCCGACGATAGTAAGAAACTTCAGAAGCTTGTTTTCTCCGGATCCATTGTTATTCATAAACTACACCGTCCTCTCTGTGTGATCGCGGGAGCATAACTAACAACAATTCACGGGCTTCCGCGTCAAAAACTGTGAACATTATAACACGATCCCTCCCTCTTAGCAATCTTGACATCAACTTCGATGCTGATATAATAGACATATTGTTCCGCTTTAATGATTTACATTGTAAAACTGCGGCGGAAGCCATTAAAGATCAAGGAGGAGCGCATGAGTTTCAACTATCAGGACGACAATGTCCTCGCCCGTTTTTTCGGGAAGGCATCGAACTATACGGACATCCCCACTCCCCTCTACTCGGAGTACAATGTCAAGAAGGGACTCCGGAACGAGGACGGCACTGGTGTCCGGATCGGCCTCACCAAGGTCTCCGACGTCATCGGCTATGAGAAAAATGAAGCCGGACAGGTCATCCCCTGCGAGGGCGACCTTCTCTACCGGGGCTACAGCATAAAAGATCTGATTGAAAACCGGAAGGGAAATTTCGGCTATGAGGAGACGTGCTTCCTTCTCCTCTTCGGCTATCTCCCCGATGCCGCGCAGTTCGAGGACTTCAAGGCCTCCCTCGCCATAAGATATGAGCTTCCCGACAAGTTCCTGGCCAACGAGATCCTCAGCTCGCCCTCAAAGAACCTCATGAACCGGCTCCAGATGCTGACCCTCGCCCTCTACAACGTGGACGAGAATCCGGATGACACGGACGTGTACCAGACCCTTCTTAAGGGCATCAACCTGATTGCGAAGTACCCGGCTCTCGGGGTCTATTCCTACCAGGCGAAGATGTACCAGCTCTTCCACAGCTCGCTGATCATCCACTACCCGAGACCGGATTATTCCGTCGCAGAGAACATCCTCTACATGCTGCGCCTCAACGGGACGTTCACGCAGCGGGAGGCCTCTCTCCTCGACGCGATTCTGGTAATCCACGCGGACCACGGCGGCGGCAACAACTCCACTTTCACGGACGTCGTCATCGGCTCGACCGGGACGGACCTCTATTCCGCGATCTGCGGCTCGGTCGGATCCCTGAAAGGGCCCAAGCACGGCGGCGCGAACGTCTCCGTGTCGGAGATGATGACCGAAATCATCGAGCGCACCCAGTACAAAATGGACGAGGAGCTCATCCGCCAGGTCGTAAATGACCTTCTGGACAGGAAGATGTACGACAAAAGCGGGCTCATCTACGGCTTCGGCCACGCAGTCTACACGCTGTCCGACCCGAGGGCGGAGCTGCTCCGCTCACTGTGCAGAAATCTCGCCATCGAGCAGGACTGCCTGGAGAAGTTCGAGTTCCTTGAGCTCTTCGAGAAGACGGTCAAGGATGTCGTCTACAAGAGGAAGAAGAAGGTTCTCCCGACCAACGTGGACTTCTATTCCGGCTTCGCCTACAAGCTGCTCGGGATTCCGGAGGACCTCTTCACGCCGCTCTTCGCCATCGCGAGGATTTCGGGATGGGTCGCCCACAATGTGGAGAACAAGCTCTATGACGGCCGCATCATGCGCCCTGCGACAAAGTACGTCGGCGAGCACATGGACTACGTGCCGATGGACGGGCGCTGATCCTTGTCCCTCACAGAGTCCCCTCGTAGTCGGGGTACCGGATCTCCATCAGCACAAGGCCTTTCGGTACCGCCGTGGGGCCGGCTTTGCTCCGGTCTCTGGCCTCAAGGATCCTCTTCATCTCTTCGGGCGGATACTTCCCGGCTCCGATCTCGATCAGGGTGCCGGCGAGTATCCGCACCATATTGTAGAGAAAGCCGCTCCCTGTGACGGAGAACGTGATGCGGTCCCCGCTTCTTGTGACGCGGGCGTCATAGATCCTCCTCACGGTGGTCTTGCTGGAAAACCCCGCAGCGCAGAAAGACAGGAAGTCGTGCTCCCCTATGATTGAGCGCGCCGCCTCATCCATCTTCGCCTCGTCAAGAGGATAGTAGTAATGCATCTCGGTGTTTCTTGTGAGCGGATCGGGATGCGGCCTGTTGATGATGCGGTACTCGTAAGTCTTTATCGTGCTCTGGAACCGGGGATGAAAGTCGTCCGGGACGCGGACGGACCTCACGATCCGGATGTCCTCGGGAAGCCGCGCATTGACCGCAAAAGCGAGCTTCTCCGGACGAATCTTCGTCTCCGTGTCGAATACGAGCACATTTCCCTCCGCGTGAACGCCCGCGTCCGTCCTGCTTGCGCTCATGGTTTTGACCGGTTCCCCAAAGAGATCACAAAGAGCCCCGCCAATCACATCCTGGATGGCGAGGCCATTTTTCTGACTCTGAAACCCGCAGTAGCCGGTTCCATCGTATGCAATTCGAAATAATATCCGCAAGGTTCTTTCCCTTCTCCTCACAGCCCGAAGTGCCCGGATATGGCGCGCGGTCTCACAGCCTTGAAGTGCCTCACAATCATGCGCGCGGTCTCACAGCC
>CADCPJ010000218.1 GCA_902803245.1 uncultured Lachnospiraceae bacterium
AATCCCGCGTGCTTCCGCCGACGACATAGGCCTGATACCCCGCTTCAAGCAATATGCGCCCGACTTCAAGGGCATTCTCTGAAAACACGGTCTCTTTCATCTTATGAACAGAGCGCGGAATCCTGAGCTCCGCATACCCGTTCTTCTCCACCTCTTTATGGTTTTCATCAAGCAGTCTGTTTAGCTCCGGGTTATCAAAGAAGCTGCTCCCTCTCTTTGCAGAGATCACAACGCCTGCCTGGCTCACCGTGCCCGTCAGGCCGGAAATAAGCGCAAAGGTAAGAAGCAGGCTGACCGCCATTTTGACGATTCCGGTCCATTTTCCGCGTTTCAACATAGCTGTTCTCCTTCCAGAATTCGGGATTCAAAAAAGCTTAAGGGTCAGTCTTTATGCAAACTGGCTGTTGTAGAGTGCGGCGTATTTGCCTCCCAGCTTCATGAGTGTGTCGTGGTCGCCCACTTCCTTGATGTCGCCATCTTCCATATACAGAATCGCATTCGCGTCCCGGATCGTTGAGAGGCGGTGCGCGATGACGAAGCTGGTGCGTCCGCTCATCAAAGCGGCCATTGCGTTCTGGATGACCTGCTCGGTGTGGGCGTCGACATTGCTGGTCGCCTCGTCCAGGATCATGATCTCGGGGTTCGCAATGATCGCGCGGGCAATCGTGAGCAGCTGCCTCTGGCCCTGGGAGATATTCTCAGCGCCCTTTGAAAGCATCATGTCGTATCCGCCCGGCATCGTGCGGATGAAACTGTCCGCGCAGATGCTCTTCGCCGCCTCGATCATCTCCTCATCGGACACCTCATGGTCAGCGCCGTATTTCAGGTTGTCGCGGATCGTTCCCTCAAAGAGCCAGGTGTCCTGCAGCACCATTCCGAAGTGCCGGCGCAGCTCATGCCGCGTCATTTCCCTGGTGTTGACCCCGTCTACCAGGATCTCTCCGCCGCTGATCTCATAGAACCGCATCAGCAGGTTGACCAGGGTCGTCTTGCCGGCTCCGGTCGGCCCGACAATGGCGAACTTCTTCCCCGGCTCCGCTTTTATGCTCACGTCTGTCATCAGCAGATTCTCCGGCGTATAGCCGAACTGCACATGCCGGAACTCGACAGAACCGCTGCACACTTCCGGAACCTTCCCCTCCTCGGGATCCGGTGTCTCCTCCTTAGCATCAAGGAGGTCGAAGATTCTCTCACATGCCGCCATAGCGGAGGAAAGCTGCCCGGTCATCTGTGCGATGGTGGTGAAGGGATGCTGAAAATTATTGACGTACTGGATCGCAGACTGTACATTTCCGACGGTCATCCTGCCCTTCAGTGCCAGAGCGCAGCCGATCAGGGCGGAAAGCGCGTAACCGACGTAGATGATCAGCTGCGTCACAGGCATTGCCATGCCCGCGTAGCGCTCCGCGTTCCTTGCCGTTCCCCTCAATTCTTCATTTATCTCGTCAAAATGGTTTATGGCCCTCTTCTGGTAATTAAATGAGGTGACGACGTTCTGTCCGTTGTAGACTTCTTCCACGTAGCCGTTCACTCTGCCCAGAAGGTTCTGCTGCTCGGCATAGTACCTGCCGCTCTTCTTCTGAACTTTCAATGTGAGAAAAAGTGTGGCCGGGATCATCAGGGCAGCAATGAGGGCAATCCAGCCATTGATGCTGATCAGCATAATCAGCACTCCGACCATGGTGATCGCCTGTGTGATCACGGTGTAGGTGTTCTTCCCCAGCAGCGTATTGACGGCCTCCACATCGTTCGTGATGACGGACAGGATCTCGCCGTTGGTGTGCGAATCATAGTAATCAAGCTTCATCCGGTGCATCTTTTCATCGATGCCGGCACGCAGATCCTTTACGACACACGATGCGAGCCTCGAGAACATCTTGTTGGCTATGCTGCATAGGAAAAGGGACAGAATATACATCACGGTCAGGAGAATTGCAATATAGACGATGGCGCGCACCTTCCCGACCGGCGCCCCGCTGACCCAGGCCCAGACACTGCCCGCATCGGTCGTGCCGTCAGAGAGCTCCTGAACTGTCCAGAGCCCGTCTTTGGCCCCGGCATACAGGATCGTGGTTATTTTCCCGAGCACCTTCGGTGCCAGAATGGTAAATACGGTTCCGGCCAAAGCGGCCAGTACGGCAAGAGAAAATTCCTTCTTGTATGCTGCGAAATAGGAAAGCAGGCGCTTAAGCACTTTCGAGTTCATTCTTCACTTCCTCCTCTCCCAACTGAATTTCCGCAATCTCGCGGTAGAGCTTGCAGGACTTCAGGAGCTCCTTGTGAGTGCCCTGACCCACAACTTCTCCGTTCTCCAGCACCAGGATCCGGGTCGCGTCCATGATCGTATTCACTCTCTCAGCAATCACAATCATGGTGGCGTCCCCCATGCTCTCCTTCAGATTCTGGCGGACCTGCTTATCCGTCTTCATGTCCAGCGCAGAAAAGCTGTCGTCAAAGATATAGATCTCCGGCTTCTTCATAACGGCCCTGGCGATTGCCAGACGCTGTCTCTGTCCTCCCGAGAAGTTCGTCCCGCCCTGGGAGACAGGAGCGTGGTACACGCCTTCTTTTTTCTCCACGAATTCCTCCGAGCAGGAGATCCGGAGCGCTTCCTTCCAGTCCTCCTCCGCTCCGTTCTCATCGCCGAAATTCATGTTGCCGGCGATATCGCCGGAGAACAGCACGTTCTTCTGCGGCACATAGCCGATCCGGTTTCTCAGATCCTCCAGCTTATAATCCCTGACATTGACTCCGTCCACCAGGATATCCCCGAACGTCGTGTCATATAGCCTTGGTATCAGCTTTACAATGCTGGACTTGCCGCATCCGGTCCTGCCTATGATCGCCGTCGTCTCTCCGGGCTTCGACACAAAGCTGATCCCCTTGATGACCGGTTCCGTCGCCCCCGGATAAGCAAATGTCACATTGCGGTACTCCACCGTTCCGTGGCAGGAGACTTCCTTCCCCTCCTTTTCGGAGTCCGTAATCACCGCGTCCGTTTCCAGCACTTCGCCGATGCGCTTCATGCAGGCGTAGGTGTCCGGGAACATGCCGATGACAATGGACAAAAGGATAATCCCAACCAGAATCAGGCTGATATACTGGATGGCCGACACCAATGTGCCTACCTCCAGCCCCGTGTGAATCACAAGATAGGTCCCTACGAGCAGGGCTGCCACTGAAGTGATGCCAAACAGGGCCTGAACGATCGGCATCAGCGCGCCGGACATCATGATGGACTTCCGGGAGATATCCGCGGTCTCCTCGTTCGTCTTCTTGAAGCGGCCCATCTCATGTCCCTGCCTGTTGAAGGCCCGGATCACGCGCACGCCCTCAAGCGCCTCCAGGAAAAGCTCGTTAATGTCATCAATCTTCCTGCGCAGCTTCACCGAATAGCGGCTGGCCGCGATGGTGAGCAGCGCGATCCCGAGAATCAGGATCGGAATCGAAATCATAAGGACAATCGAGACCCTGCCTGCGGTAAGCAGGCACAGGACAAGTCCCACACCGGTCATCATCGGCGCCAGGAGACCTAAGCGGAAGGCCATCGACAGAAATGTCTGGATCTGTGTCACATCCGCCGTGTTCCGGGTGATCAGGGAAGATGTTCCGAATCTGTCGATTTCGACGGCCGAAAAGCTCTCCACCTTGTGGAAAATTTCCTTTCGCAGGTCCGCGCTGAACTTTGTCGTGATCGAAGCTGATATTCCGGCGGAAATGACGCTCAGCACGCAGGCGAGCACCGCACACCCGATCATTGCGAGCGCGAGAACTATGATGAGCGTCATATTGTTCCCGCTCACTCCGTCATTAATCATCAGGCTGATCATCATCGGAATCATCATCTGTGCAATCGTCGAGAGCAATATGAAGAGAACCACAGAAATGACCTGTTTTCGGTTCATCTTGATCCTCGAGAAAATTGCAATCATCTCTTCATCCCTCCTTTTACGGTTTTTGCAGTCCCCGTGCAGCACGGGCCGCCGGACTGCATCTGAACGGACAGTCCGCCTGCTGTAAAGCCTTCCCAGATATACTATCATTTTTGGGTGGCCATTCCAATGTTAATTGATGAAATTCGTACATTCTGCCTGGCGGCGTTCCTTTAAGGATCCGCCTGCCCTCACTCATCCAAGCGCGCTTCCAAGTGCAGGGGTGTGCTCCTCCGGATCCAGTTGTTTCCTATGACGAAGCTTCAACTTGTGTGCCTCCTAAGTCTCCTGCTTCCGCTTTTACCGCTCTCACATGCCGTCACGCCGGATAAGTGTACAGGAGCCCCTCTCACGATCCGTGTATTTCAGGAAAAAACAAGGGTGATCCTGTTTTTCAGATCGTCTTCCGGATGATACGAATACTGTATGCTCTCTGCCATCCCCCTTAGAACAGTCAGCGCGAGCATCTCCTCCTTTGTTGTAATGTCCGCCTTCTCTCCCCCATAGCGGACGGTAATGACCGCTTTTTCCTCATCCGGGGAATACTCCGTGCATACCGCAATGTCCGGTTTCTCCATCATCGGAATCAGCAGCTGCTGCACCGTCTCTTCAAACGCCAGCATGAGGCGCGTCTGCATGCGCCGGGAGATCTGGTTTTTATCACAGTACTCAATGATCTCAGCCAGCGCTCCGGGAAAATCATAATTCGCATCATGGATCTGAAGCTCCAGCACCTTCAGCCTGCGGATAAACCGGCGGGTCTTCTCTTTCCGGGGATGGTCAAAGATCTGTTCCGGTGTTCCCTCCTCATAGATTCCGCCCTCGTCAATATAGAACACGCGGTTGCAGATCGCTTTTGCAAATCTCATCTCATGGGTGACGATCAGCATCGTCTTCCCCATGAGCGCAAGCTTCCGGATGACAGCCTGTACCTCACCCACCATATTCGGATCCAGTGCGCTCGTGGGTTCATCCAGTAAAATGGTATCCGGCCCCATGGCCAGCGTCCTCGCGATGGCTGCCCTCTGCTTCTGGCCGCCGGACAGCTCGTCCGGATAGTTCATCGCCTTTTCGGAGAGCCCGACGAGTTTCAGGAAATGCATGCCGTTGTCGTATGCTTCCTGCCGGCTGAGCTTGAGGAGATCCACCTGGGCAAGCATGACGTTTTCGATCACCTTCAGATGACCGAAAAGCTCGAAATCCTGAAAAACCATTCCGGTTTTCCGGCGGATTTTCCCCAGATCACACCCGGGATCCGTCACGTCCACCCCATCGATCAGCACCTTCCCCGATGTGGGTTTTTCCAGCATGTTGATGCACCGCAGCAGAGTGGATTTGCCGGTGCCGGAAGGACCGATCACGGAAATGATATCCCCGTCACGGATCAGGGCATTTACGTCCCGAAGAGGGGTTGCGCCTTCAAACTCTTTTTTAAGATGGATTAGCTCAATCATGCAGCTTCACCCCCTTAAGGAGCATTCCGTGTCTGCGTCTTCTCACGTCGAGGAGGCGGCCAAGCCGCCGCACAAGGGCGGTCAGGATGCCTGCCAGCACAAAATAGATGACAGCGACGCTGATCAGCGGGAAAAATGCCTCGTAGGTCCGGCTCCGGATAATGTCGCCCATCTTCGTGAGATCCTGCACGGCGATGTACCCGACAACAGCTGTCGCCTTGATCAGCGCGGTGACCTGCCCGATATAGGTCGGCAGAATATGCGGCACGGCCTGCGGGAGCACAATGCGGAAGAAAGCTTTTCGCTCTGTGTATCCCAGCGCATAAGCGGCCTGCATCTGTTCCTTCCCCACCGCGCCGACACCGGTCTTCAGCATCATAATGACGGCAGCACCGAATATAAGCGTGAATCCGATCACGGATACCCAGGTTCCCGGGATCGATACCGCTCCGAAAATAACGTAATAGAGAATCATCAGGAACACGACCACCGGCATCCCCTGAACCAGCCAGACGGAGAAACGGGTGATCTGGTTCATGACCGGGTTTCCTCCCCTTAAGGCCAGATAGACGGCAAAGCCAAGCAGAGTTCCGATAAAGACGGACAGCACCGTGATGAGAAGCGTAGTGCCGCTGCCCTGCAGCAGAAGCTTCCAGCGGTCCTCGCGGATGAAGGTTTTCTCAAAGCTGGCGGCTGTCTGGCGGAAAAAGCCGGACAGAAAAGAGACAGCGGCATTTCCGGAAGGTGCGCCCTCAGCTTTCAGGACGGCCATCTGGTAGCCTCCGACATAATAGGGGTCCGAGAAGTTGACGCTCTCTTTCCGTTCCTCGGTAATGGCAATCCCGGAAAGGGCAAAGTCGTACATTCCGGTCTGCACGGCTGCCAGCATGCCGTCAAAGTTCATGGAGCTGATGCCCAGGCCGTAGCCATATGCCTCGCAGAAGCGGGCGCACAGCTCCACCTCAATGCCGACCAGTTCCTCCCCGCGGTAATAATTCATCGGCGGATAAGTGCCCTCCGTCGTCACCTTGAGGACACCGTTTGTCGCAGGAAACGAGCGGTAATCCGGAACTGTGCGCTCCTCTTCGGGCGCTTCGATCCACTTGTCGACCATTGCGTCCAGTTCGCCCTTTTCCTTTGCTTCCGCTATCCATTCGTTCAGCTCTTTTCGGAGCTTATCGCCTTTCCCGTTCTTCGGCAGGACAACTCCGCAGTCGTAGCTTCTCAGCTTCTCATCCATGACGAAAAGGGAAGAGTCCTCCGCAGCCATCATTCTTACGACCAGAGTGTCACCCGGGAAGCCGTCGATCTTCTTCGCCTTCAGGGCAGCCTCC
>CADCPJ010000219.1 GCA_902803245.1 uncultured Lachnospiraceae bacterium
ATGCGTCAGCCTCCGCAGCTGCGGGTGTCGGCCGGCCTGTCCACTGCATATAAGGAAACGGTATCTGTTCGCTGTTTAGCGCCGCCGCTCATCTACACACAACAACCGCCACTTAAAATGAAAGTGACGGTCGCTTAAAATGATCTCATCCGATGCGCAGCAAAAAGCCGGCCAAGGGAGGCGGTACTCCTACACGTCCAGGTTCTTCTTCACGGTAATCCAGGCGCCGATGAGTCCGATCCCGATCCCCAAAATGAGGCCGATCGGGGCGAGGACGGCAAAGACGCTGCTGGGCTTAAGGAGAACATCCCCGATCTGTCCAAGAAAGCCGAACCGCATGAGGAGGGCTCCGATCAGCCCGTTGTAGGCGATGAAGAGGAGGACGAGAGGCAGCGCGGTCCCCACAAGTCCGAGGGTCAGGCCTTCCACTACGAAGGGGGCGCGGACAAAGGAATCCGTAGCGCCGATCAGCTTCATGATCCCGATCTCATTTCTTCTCGTTTTGATGCCGATGCTCACGGCGTTGGCAATCAGGATCACGGATACGATGAAGAGAAGAACGATGATGGCGATGGAGACGTACATAAACACCCTGTTGAAGGTCGCGAGGTTCCGTACGGCCGCGGAGCTCTGGTTGATCTGCCGGACGCCCTTGATCTTACCGATCTGATCCACCACTCCCTGCTGCCTCTCCACGCGGTCCACGAGCACGGTGTAGCTCGCCGAATTCGCGAGCGGGTTTTCCTTGAAGCCTTCCGCCAGGGAAGGATTCGAAGCAAAATGTTCCGCCTTGTAGTTCTCCCACGCCTCGTTGGCAGAGGTGTACTTCACTTCCGTGACATGATCGATCCCGCGGATCTTCCTGCCGATCTCTTCGATCTCCTTCTCCGGGATCCCCTCGGTGAAGAAGACGGTCACCCCCACCTTTTCCTCCAGGTCCCTCCGGATCGAATCCACGTTCATAATGACCGAAAAAAGTGCGCCGAAGATAAAGATGCAGGCCGTCATCGTCGCAATCGAAGCGAGGGAGAACATCTTGTTCCTTCCGATATTCTTAAATCCCTGTCGGACGCAGTAGAAAAATGAACTAGGCCTCAATGTAACCACCTTCCTCTTCGTCCCGCGCGATCGCTCCCTTTCTCATCATGATTACTCGCTTCCGGAATTCGTTGACGAGTTCCTTGTTGTGTGTCACGACAAGGACGGTCGTGCCGCGGCTGTTGATCTCCTCTATGAGCTTCATGATCTCATAGGCATTTCCCGGGTCGAGGTTGCCGGTCGGCTCATCCGCGAGGAGGATGTCCGGGCGGTTCACAATTGCCCTTGCAATAGCCACTCTCTGCTGCTCTCCCCCGGAGAGCTGCCTCGGAAGGGAGTTCTGCTTATCCGTAAGCCCCACCTCGCGAAGGACGTTCGGAACGCGCCTCCTTATGACGCGCCCGCGTGCCTCCACGGCATGCATGGCAAAGGCGACGTTCTCATAGACGCTCATCTCCTCAAGGAGGCGGAAGTCCTGAAACACAACGCCGATCTTTCTCCGGTACTTCGGCACTTTCCGGTGCCTCATCGTGTTGAGGACGAACCCGTTGACGGTGATTACGCCCTCGGTCGGTTCAGTTTCCTTTAAAAGCAGACTGATCAGCGTGGATTTGCCCGATCCGCTGTCGCCAACAACAAAGACGAACTCGCCCTTGTCCACGTGGAGTGAGACTTTATCCACAGCGGGCTGTCCATTTTCATAAATCTTGCTGACGTGGTCCAGATCGATCATAAATCCTTCATTCCTTCCTCCGCATCAGTAGTCGAGCGTCTCCATATACTTCATGTATTTGACGACCATGAGCGCAATTTTGAATGTAATGGCATCGTCAAAGACCCTGAGGTCGAGTCCCGTGCTCTTCTGAAGCTTGTCGAGGCGGTAAACCAGCGTGTTGCGGTGGATATAGAGCTGGCGGGAGGTCTCCGAGACGTTCAGCGAATTCTCGAAGAACTTGTTGATGGTGGCCAGCGTCTCATCGTCGAAGTCATCCGGGGACTTGTCCGTGAAGATCTCCTTGATGAACATCTTGCACAAGGGGATCGGCAGCTGATAGATGAGCCTTCCGATGCCGAGCTGGCTGAAGGCGATGATGTCCATATCCTCGAAGAAGATCTTGCCCACGTCGAGGGCCATCCGGGCCTCCTTGTAGGACCTTGAGACCTCCTTGATCTCATCCACGGCATTGCCGTAGGCGACGTGGACTCCGCCGCGAACTCCCTGCTCCAGGGAATTGACGATGGACTCCGCGACCTCATACATCGCGTCCTGATTGTCCCCTGCGGAGAGCTCCTTGATGATAATGATGCTCTTTTCATCCACGGCAGTGATGAAGTCGCTCTTCGATTTGCTGAAGAGCCCCTTGATCGTCTCGAGCGTGCTGTAGTCCTTGCTCTGCTCCGACTCGAGGATATAGACCACCCTGCGCGCTTCCGTCTCTATGTGGAGGCGCTTCGCGCGGTTGTAGACGTCGACCAGGAGCAGATTGTCGAGAAGGAGGTTTTTGATAAAGTTGTCCTTGTCAAAGTGCTCCTTGTAGGCGACCAGCAGGTTCTGGATCTGGAAGGCCGCCATCTTGCCCACCATCATCGTGTCTCCGCTGCCCGAGGCGATGACGATGTATTCCAGCTGATAATCGTCATAGACTTTGAAGAATCTCATCTCCCGGATCTCCTGGGAATCCGCCTGGGACTCCGCGAAGCTGATCACATCGCTCCGGTTGATCGTGATGTCATCCCTCGTGGATGCAATGGTCTTGCCGTCGAGACCGACAATCGTGAGTTCACATCTCGTGATGGCCTTGATTCCCTTGATCGTATCCTGAAGCACCAGATTAGACAGCATCTTTCACCCTCCTAAAAAAACGCCCGTTATGATCTCGTCTCCAAATCCCCTTAAGTTCCTTCCTGTTGTCAGCTCATTTACGGAAAATGGACCCGCCTCTTAAAAGAGCGGCAAAAAAGGACTTTATAGAAAATTGACCGCACATATTTGTAAAAAATACCATAAAAGATGGCTATATCATACTACAATATAGCCAAAAAAGGAAGGGTGAATTTTCTGTTATTCATAACTTCTTAACAATTACGTAATACTCAGAGCTCAAACATGAGGTCTGCATAGGACGGAAGGGGCCAGAGATCCTTGTCGACAATCATCTCGGCGGCATCCACGGGAGCGCGAAGGGCCTTCATGGCGGGCACAACCTGGTCCCTGAAGAGAATCGCCTGCTGCCTCCCGGCGGGATGCCTCTCCGCGAGGCTTGTGACCTCCTCGAGATGGTCCCTCGCGGAGGAGGCCTCGATGAGGAGCTCCGTCAGGCGGTGAAGGAGCTTTGTCTGGACGGAGGTGTCGGCGCCTGCTGCGGAAGCTGCATTTGCCGAATCGGCGATCCTTCGGATCCCGCGCATCATAGCAGGAATCAGCTCCTTGCTGGAGAGCTCGAGCATCGTCCTCGCCTCGATCTTCATATCCTTCGAGTAGGCCTCGTACTTGACCTCCATGCGGCTTATGAGCTCCTTCCTGGAGAACACGCCGTAATCCTGAAAGAGCTTCTTAGCCTTCTCGGTGGAGAGGGTCTCGATCGCATCCACCATCGTCGGATAGTGGGGCAGTCCGCGGCGCTTTGCCTCGGTTATCCAGGTCTCCGAATAGCCGTTCCCGTTGAAGACGATCCGGATGTGCTCCGCGGCGTACTTCTTGATGAGGTCGTGCACGGCGTCCTCAAATCTGTCCGGAGGAGCGGCCTTTAAGATCTCACCCGCCTCGTGGAACGCCTGCGCGACGATCGTGTTGAGGACGACATTCGGCGAGGCGATGGAGTCCCTCGATCCCACCATGCGGAACTCGAACTTGTTGCCTGTAAAGGCAAAGGGCGAGGTGCGGTTTCTGTCCGTCCCGTCCTTACTGATATCCGTGAGAATCGACACGCCCGTGAGGAGCTTTCCCCCCTCTCTCGTCTTGTCCGCCTTTCCCGTGGATATGAGCTGCTCGAGGACGTCCCAGAGCTGCTCGCCGAGAAATACGGAGATGATCGCGGGGGGAGCTTCATTTCCTCCGAGACGCAGGTCATTTCCCACGTCCGCGGCGGACTCCCTGAGGAGATCGGCGTGCTCATCGACCGCCTTCAGGATGCAGGTCAGGACGAGAAGGAACTGGATGTTCTCGTGGGGCGTCTTCCCGGGGTCAAGGAGGTTGATCCCGTCGTCCGTCACGAGGGACCAGTTGTTGTGCTTGCCGGATCCGTTCACCCCGTCAAAGGGCTTCTCGTGGAGCAGGCAGCGGAGGGAGTGCCGGTTTGCCACGCGCTTTAAGGTCTGCATGATGATCTGGTTGTGGTCGAC
>CADCPJ010000220.1 GCA_902803245.1 uncultured Lachnospiraceae bacterium
CCTGTTCTCCGTCCCAGGTCATTTCGAAGAAATCGGTAGTATAGGGTCTGTCCAGCATGTCAGTGATCGAATACCTCAGCCGGTACTTCCCTTCGGGAAGATCTTCGTCAATAACCTCAAGGGAGGGGGTGATGGGGATCGGATCTGAGTAGCGCATATCCCCGATGTCTTTCCGGTAATCGCTGTACATCGCCCTGCCAATCACGATGTCCAGTCCGTACAGTGCATAAAGGGAAATGGTGTTGCGGTCGGGGAGCCCTGTGGACGAATCGAATTCATCCCACAATCCTGCAATCGTGTAGGTCACTTTCGGCTCCTCCTCTTCCGGAAGCTCTTCTGCAGGCTGTTCTGAAGCGTCTGCTGAGGAGCTCTCCGCATCTTCTTCCGGTGACAGAATGTAATAATCTGCGGGATACTCCGCCAGGATCCGCAGCTTCCTTTCGTCTGTACCCCAGGCCGGGATGCGCACCGGCGATTGCATCAGCACGTATTTGTCCTGCTCACCTAAACTGCTCGTATGCAAAAACTCGCCGTTAAGGGACGGCCACTTCCCGGTGAAGTTCGCCTGGACAGCGATTTCCTCATTGCCATAGTCCAGCACCTTCAAATACTCGTTCTCGCCAAGGGTATACCATAGATCCATATCTTCATCATAGCGCTGCAGCTCGTATCTCACATATGCCCCGGTGGGGATTCCCGAGTAGATGTGCAGCACAGGCACGCCCTGATCTTCCGGGATTTCCGCGCTGAACTTTGGCGTGTAGTATTCGGGCTTAAGCTCCGGGACGTACCCGACGGTATCGATGACCCAGTCCGGAGCGTCCCACTTGAGGCTGACTGCGTCAAGGAAGGCGAGATGCCACGGATTTTTGTTGCTTCGGGCGAGCCGGTCCAGTTCATCCCGCTTGCCGTTGTACTTAAGATAAGTGGAAAGCCCGTGGGAATACGGGTGATAGGAGCCGCGGATGTTGAAAAGGACGGCGCTGTCCACCGCATTTTCCAGTTTGTGGGCAGTTTCTTTTGAAATGCCTCCGCTTACGGATCTGCGCGCGAGATCGTAGAGATCCCACATAGAGCGCAGCATGTACCGGTCCGTATTGCAGACAGCGTTCACATATGCACCGAAAGCATCCGGATCATCGATCAGGCCGATGACCTCCTTCATGAAGCTGCCAAATGCTTCAGCGACCTCACCAATTCTGCCAAGATCAATTACGGAGAAGGTCAGGCCATTCGTGGAGACGGTGTCCTTTCCCTCGGCATACAGAATCTGGGTCGCGTCGCAGACGATTCTGCCGAGGCGGACAGCGCTGCAGTCCGGTTCGTCGTACAGAGTCTGGAGCCACTCCCCGTAATTGGTTCCGAGCCCGGGGACAACTTCCTCTGACGCCAGGAGATAATCGGCATAGGGCTGAACCGCCTGAGCGGTCTCAAGACTTGCCATGAGACAGGCGTCGGTCATCAGCAGATCGAAATGGGTCCCTCCCTCCCTCAAGGCGCGGGAGACCCCGTCGAGACCCATCATTGCGTAGTCATACAGCTCGTCGCAGATGATGCCGCTTGAGCTGCCGCCGCCGTGATCCCACAGAATCAGCATGTTTTTCTTTGCCGGGTAGTTCTCACTTCCCCATTTGATAAAATCGGAGAGGGTGCTGTATCTGGCCATGCTGGCATTTTCTGCCTCATCCACCAGGGAAAAACCGTCTTCGCCGTAAGTCCAGCGCTGCAGGGAATCGGAGGAAATGTCGATACCGACTGTTTCCTTTGCCATCCACTTTTCCGCGCCTCCGGTCTCGATCAGCATATTGACATGGCTGTCCGCCGCGGTCTTTGAGATCATCTCGAGATTCTTCGTTGCCATTTTGCCTTCGGACTCCAGGTCGGTCCCGCACAGATACAGCATAACGGTCCACTCGGCCTGCTCTTTTTCTCCTTCGGCGTCAGTGGCAGCCTCCCCGCTGTCCGTTATTTCCGGAGCGCTCTCTGCATCAGCGGCAGCTTCCCCGCTGTCCGTTATTTCCGGAGCGCTCTCGGCATCCTGCACCAGCTCGCCGGCAGTCTCCGCCCCGGCGGAATCCGCGTATGTGAGGGGCGCGA
>CADCPJ010000221.1 GCA_902803245.1 uncultured Lachnospiraceae bacterium
GCATTTATAAATGATGCCGACGGGAACCTCATCTATCACCCGCGGATGGACGTCGCGGCGATGGAAAAGAAGCCGGATGCGCCGAGCGGCGTCGCGGATGCAGAGGAGTTTTACCGCTACACCTATGACGGGATCGAGAAGCAGGCCGTCTGGCTGCCCTTAAGCAACGGGATGCATCTAAATGTCACGGTTCCCGTGGAGGAGATCAACGCGGACTGGCGCAGGTGGAGCGCACAGATCGCCGTCACCTTCGCCGCGCTTCTCCTTGTCTTCATTATCCTCATCATGGCTTTCGTCGGCAGGATCACGAATCCGCTTCGGAAACTGACAAGAGCGGCGGAACAGATCATGAGGGGAGAGTACGACTGTGATCTCACCTATGACAGGAAAGACGAGATCGGTATCCTCACGAACACCTTCAGGAAGGTCATATCGAACCTGAAGACCTATATCAGCAGCCTGAATGAGATGGCCTGCATAGACGCTCTCACCGGGCTTAAGAACCGGCTGGCGCTCCGGCGCGATTACGACTCCTATACAGGGCATGAGGTCTCGGTGATGATGATCGACCTCAACGACTTCAAGGTGATCAATGACACTTACGGCCACGAGGAAGGGGACCGCGTGCTTAAGGAGACCGGAAGCCTTCTCATGGATACGTTCGGAGAGGAGTGCTGCTACCGGTACGGGGGCGACGAATTCCTCGTCATTGTGCCGGATATTCCGGCGGAGGAGTTCCGCGGGAAGGTGGACCTCATGGATGAGAAGAGGCCTCTCATCGAGGACGGCTCCGCCGCGGGACTTTCCGCGGGGTATGTCCGCGCGGCGGTGAAGGACTCGGATGTACTCCGGACTCTCATCTCCGCCGCGGACGAGAAGATGTACGAGAAGAAGCGCGACAAGAAGCGCGCCCCGGTCATGTCCGGCGAGATGCGGGAGCCCTTGATGAAGGCGACAGAGTACACGGTCGGGGAGCTGAGGGCATTTGTGGGTGAGATGTCCGAAAAGTATGCCCTTGCCCGCGTGGTGGACCCGATCGAGTGCCGCATCATAGAACTCCATGACAACGGGACCATCAGCATGAACGAGAGCTGCTACGGCATCTGGAATGCGGAGCAGAAGTGCATCAACTGTTCCAGCGCCATGGCCTGCAGGACCGGGTGCCACCAGGAGAAAGCGGAGCACTTTCAGGACAATTTCTACTTCATTCAGTCGAATCCCGTCAAGCTGAAGCTCGCAAACGGAAGCACCTACGACGCCGTTGTCGAACTGGTGAATGTCGAGCAGGAGGCCGCGGGAAAAATCAACAACAGGGAGTCCGAGAACGTCGGAGCGAGAGCGGACCACTACCGCGCCCATCACGACAGCCTGACCAATGTGCTGAATGCGGATGCGTTCTATGAGCTGTCCCGCGACCTGCTCACTGGCAGCGGGGATGCGTCCTGGGTGATGATCACCGGCAATATCATGAACTTCCGCCTGATCAACACCCTGTTTGGCGACCAAAAGGGAAATGAAGTCCTCGTGAGGACGGGCTCTCTCCTGAAAGAGATTTCGGAGGACGCGAGGGGGCTGTGTGGGCGGCTCGGAGGCGACCAGTTTGCGCTTCTCATCCCGAAGAAGAAGTACAAAGAGGAATCCCTCCTGTCTGTCGCGAGGGTGCTGGCAGCTGTTTACAACACCGGCATCTACACCTTTTACATTCATTTCGGCGTCTATGAGATCGACGACCCGTCCATCCCGGTGTCCGTCATGTGCGGAAGGGCGAACTCGGCGCTCCGCACGATCCGGGAAGATATGACCCAGGTCGTCGCTTACTTCAATGAGCTGATTCTGGAGAAGGTTCTTCTCGAGCAGACCGTGCTCGGCAGCTTTGAGGAGGCCCTTCGCGGCGGGCAGTTTAAGATGTACCTCCAGCCCCTCTTTAAGGGAGACGGCACGGTGACCGGCGCGGAGGCGCTGGTGAGGTGGGTGCGGCCGGACGGAAGCATGCTGATGCCGGGAGACTTCATCGAGACTCTTGAGACTGCCGGCCTTATCCACAAGCTGGACAGATATATGTGGGAGCTCGCCGCAAAGAAACTGAAGGAGTGGAAGATGAGCGGCACGAGCGGCCTTACGATCTCCGTCAATGTCTCAGCGAAGGACTTCTACAATATCGACGTGGCCAGCGTGCTGACGGAGCTTGTCCGCGCGCACGGGGTGGACAGCCGCATGCTGAGGCTCGAGATCACGGAGACCGCGCTCCTCGGAAATATAGACCAGTGCGAGAGCATCGTGTCGGAACTGCGGAGAGACGGCTTCCTCGTGGAGATCGACGACTTCGGAAAGGACAACTCCTCGCTGGGGCTCTTAAAAGACATCAGCGCCGATATCCTGAAGCTGGACATGAGCCTTGTGCGCGAGATCAGCGACAAGGAGCGCACGCGGGTCATACTGAATTCCCTCATTGCCATGGCGGATTCCCTCGGCATGGACGTGATCTCCGAAGGCGTGGAGACGGAGCAGCAGCTGAGCGCCCTGACAGGGATGGGGTGCAGTCATTTCCAGGGATACTATTTTTCGAGACCGCTTCCGGTGCGGGAGTTCGAGGAGAAGTATGTCCGCAGTGATGTATGATATAAGATGGATGGCGTCCTTTTGCGGGGCGCCATTTTCAATTACAGTATGGAAAAAGGAATTGAATGGGTGCTATAATATGGAACAAATTGTTTTTTGCTGGAAAATGCTTTGCTTCGGACTCTATTTTGACCACGCTGTAAAGAGGATATCGGGAGGAGAAGAGGAAAGTGGGCTTTCAGGAAGTAGTAGACGGCATGCATGCCATGACCTGTGTGGTCTCTGTTGAGAAATTAAAGGACGGCGGGTACGGCAACTACCGGATTGTAACGGGAAACAAGCCCTACATCGATTCGATTGAACATCCGTTTGGCAGCATAACGATGTTTGCGGCGAAATTCAAGCCGAACACTCTTTACACGGACTATCTGCCGAGAGACCTCAATTTCGAGGACTACTGCTACCGGGCAGCGGTTGAGAAGAAGTGCCTCCACTCGTATGCGCACCCGGAC
>CADCPJ010000222.1 GCA_902803245.1 uncultured Lachnospiraceae bacterium
ATGCTCTTCCAGTACAAGCAGGCAAAAGATCCCGCGCGCATCGGGCAGCTCTTCACGAAGAAGCTCGAAGAGGACCAGAAGTGGCTGGACTATACGCAGACAGATGTGCAGCATCTGTAAAAAAAGTGGGACACGGGGATGATTCCCCGTGTCCCACTCGAGTATAATCACTCGATTGTAATATTCCGTGCAGTCTCGATCTCAGGCTTGTATTCCACTTTCGGAACCACAATGTCCAGAACACCATTTCCGAACTTCGCCTTGATGTCTTCCTGCTTGACATCCTCACCTACATAGAAGGATCTGGAGAGTGTGCCGACATAGCGCTCGCGGCGGATGTAGTGGCCTTCATTGTCCTGTTCGTCATCCTTCGCCTCTCTCTTGGCCTCGATGGTGAGGTAGCCGTCCTTCAGGGAAGCAGTGACGTCTTCCTTCTTATAGCCCGGAAGCTCAAGCCCCAGTTCGTAGTGATCCTTGTACTCCTTCACGTCAGCGCTCATCAGGCTGCTGCCTGTCGCGTGGAACTTGGACGGAGTCTTGTCAAAAGCTGTGTTGAAGAAATCGTTCATAAAATTATCTGAAAAAATGCTCGGTACTAACATGGTAAAAATCCTCCTTCATGATTATGATATCTATGTCAAAAAGGTTCGGAGCACCAGCGGAAAATCGCTCATTCGTCAGCTTCCTTTCTCTTTGGATTTGGTGTTCCTGTTCTTTATGCTTCCTGTTATACCACGCATTATTAGCACTGTCAAGAGGTGAGTGCTAACAATTTGTGAACATTTTGTGTCCTATAGCGGGAGGGGCCGTGAATAGTAACGTGTCCTAAGTGAGCCAGGGGGACGGCTCTCGGTGACCTGCCCGAAACAAATCTTATGATTTTCTTTCTGAAAAAATCATATGCCGTTCACGGATTAGCAACAAAATTGTGTATAATAGAAGTCAGACATTGCCCGGGCGACCGGCGCCAATGGAATCAGTCAGAGAAATGAACATCTGCGAAGGAGGTGTCAAATTATGCAATTTAAAAATGGGAAGAAACTGGCAAGCGCATTGCTCGCCGCAAGCATGGTCGCAGCAGCAATCGCCCCCCAGACGATTGTCTACGCTGACAGCACGAGAGTCGTCACGCTCGGCGCGGACCTGTCCGATGAGAGGCGGCAGGCGATCCTCAATTATTTCGGTGTGAGCGGAGCGAATGTAGAGACGATCTACGTGACAAATACAGATGAGAGGAATCTCCTGAGCTCCTACATCCCCCTCGAGGTCATCGGCACAAGGACCTTAAGCTGCGCCTACGTCAACCCGACGAAATCCGGCGGCATCCAGGTCAAGACCGCGAACCTCACATGGGTTACTTCTAATATGATAGCGTCCGCGCTTTCTACCTCCGGCGTCTCGAACTGCGAAGTCATCGCGGCCTGCCCGATCCCGGTATCCGGCACCGGCGCCCTGGCCGGCGTCCTGAAGGCTTACGAGACCGCAGCAGGTCAGGTGCTCGACGCCACCAAGAAGGAGATCGCCGCACAGGAAATCGTCACAACGAGCGACATCGCCGAGTACGTTGGCCAGGATCAGGCCACAAAGATCGTCAACGACATCAAGCTCCAGATCATCGAAGATCAAGTGGACTATTATGATGAAGACATGATCTATGCCATCGTTGACGAGGCCATCGCTGACGTCGTCGATGACCTCCGGAATGAGCGCGACGAGCTCGTAGAGCTCAACGATCAGCAGAGAGAACAGCTGGAGCAGCTGGCCCAGAAGATCGCTGAGCAGAACTATAATTTTGATGACGTCAAGGAAACTCTTCAGAGAGTTGAGCAGAATGTCAGCAACCAGACAGCCGGTGACGTCAACGTCAACGTGTCCGTCAATAACAACAATCAAGATGGAAATAACAGCGCCAGCTCCACCACCGGCGATTCACAGACGGAGCTCGCCGCGGACAGCATTTTAACAAATACAAATGACGGCGCTCTCGGCGAAGACGTCATCGAGGATGCGACGACGCAGGAAGCGATCACGAATCCGGTCGAGCCGACGGAGCAGCCCGAGGCGCCCACTCCGGAGCCCGTTCCTGAGACTACCGGCGGGGACAGCCCCTTTGAGATCGTGACCACCGACCAGACCGTGTTCTCCGATGGGACGGAGGAGACACCTGCGGATCAGACTCAGCAGCCTGTCACAGAGGAGCTTCAGGACAACACCGACGAGACACAGCCTTACGAAGAGCCCCAGACTCCGATCGAAGAAGTGTTCCCGACTGAGGAAGTGAGCGACACACCCACTGAGCAGGAGCAGCCCGAAGCTGTGACAGATACGACAGAATGGAATACGGATGAAACCGTCATTCCGTCGACAGACGAGAACCAGGAAGGCATCGAGGCGCTGCCCGATGACAGCGAGGATGAGTGGACTGACGGCGCCACGACAGACGAAGGCGAAACCGATGAGAACGGCGACGGCTCTGAGGGCGAGCCAAGCGAAGACGAAGCTCCGGCAGCGGCTCTTCCGCAGCTGAAGATCGGCTCCGGCGACGCCAGCTTCAATGGATTTGCCGTGAAGCTCTACACCGACGGCAATGTGGTCCCGGCTTCCGGCACAGTGACCTTCACGGATGCGGACGGCGCCGAGACGCGCGTTGATCTTGCTGAAAGCGGCTCCTACGGTGTCATCCCGGTGGAGGATTCCTCAGAGCTCGACCAACTCGGCTTCGCGGAAGCGAACGAGATCTTCGTCCTGACCGACAGACTCGGCCTTGCAGGCGGCCAGTACCACGTCAAGGCGGAAGTCGTCTTCGCGGATGCCGATGACGATCACAAGCCGATCCCCGGCACTGAGAAGGATATGGTCAGCGCGGAGAACGACCTGACTTACTTCGCTTCTGCTCTGGTTCCCCAGAGACCGGAAGAAGGCTATGTCGCTCCTACAACAGTCACGCTGCGCGCCTATGCTCCGGAAGGCACGGCCTCTGCCGACGTGACGTCCTCTGACGAAAGCGTTGCGTATCCCGGCATTTTCACGATGGATGAGACCAGCGGGCTTGTGGATGTCGATCTCGAGGATACCGGCATTACGACCATCAACGTGACTTACTATGATGAGAATGGTGAAGTCATCGGACAGGATGGGATTGAGATTGCGGGGTTTTGAGCGGTGAAAGACTGACTGACAAAAAAGACTCTGTATTAGAAAAATGTAAATAATGGCGCGCTCCGATTGGGTTCGGGGCGCGTCATTTTCGTCAGTCATGAGTATAAATGTGGATAGATTGTGTATGAGTGCTCGAATTTGTAATTGCTCAATAAATGGTTCTGAGGTACAATAATATAGAATATAGACAATTGCTTCGGGTGCTGTGATGATCTCTGCTTAGAGAATGACTTGTTGAGGCAGAGAATACTGGATGTGAAAGCATGCGGCCAGAAGGGAGTGGTTACGTTGAGAAGGCGAATACGGAATGAGAAGGGCTTTACTTTAGCCGAGCTGCTGATCGTGGTGGCGATCATCGCGGTGCTTGTGGCGGTCTCCATTCCGATTTTTACGAAACAGTTAGAAAAATCAAGAGAGGCAACAGATATAGCTAATTTCCGGGCTGCAAAAGCAGCGTTTATTGCGGAGTTCATCTCGAATGAGAAGGTTCAGAAAAGCAATGTAGTCACTATGGTTTACGATGCAGAAGGCGGTAAAGTCATTGTAAAAGATAATACTACTAATACAGAAGGGGGGTCAGGAGCTGAGCACAGCGGGAATGATGAAACTGTTGATGATGCAAGCTATTCTTATGGTCAGGGAACAGAAACGCTTGGCAGTGAGGACAATGACATTGATGAGTATCAGCCGGAGGGTGTGAGCTATAAAGGCTGTTATGTTATGGCTCGTTATTCCTTCGATAGAACAAAGAACAGTCATACACTTCGTATTCAATGGACAAAAGATGGAACTACTCCTGCAGCTTCAGGCAGGTATCTTGTTATAAGCCTTGACAATTTTGCCAAAGATTGAATGATTAAGCACAATTGGGTGTCAAGCAACCAATTCACCAAAGACAACGAAAAAAAATGTGCAATATGCCGAAGCGGTTTGTGTTGCGGTGGTAACAGAAGTAATATATAATTATACCTAGTCAAGTTACGTGTGACATTTTAATTGATCTGTTGGCTGCAGATCAATCAGGAGTCTCTCATATGAGACACTGGAGTTTCTTATAGCCAAACCCGAAACCTGCATAAAATAGAAGGAGAGATGTTATGCTGAAGAAAATTTTGAAAAAGGAAGAAGGTTTTACACTTGCTGAGTTGCTCATCGTTGTGGCGATCATTGCCGTATTAGTGGCAGTATCAATTCCGATCTTTACTAGTCAGTTGGAGAAGTCTAGAGAGTCAACAGACATTGCTAACTTGAGAGCTGCTAAGGCTGCGGCCGTTACAATGTACCTTGGTGGACAGGATCTTGACGGAAGTACGATTACAGGTGATTTAGAGTACTATTATGATGCTGGCGCTGGCGTGTTAGTAAGTAAAGCGACTGATGTTACTAATAAATATGGTAAAGGCACAGGTGTTAAAGGTGGATGCGAGGCTTTCAAG
>CADCPJ010000223.1 GCA_902803245.1 uncultured Lachnospiraceae bacterium
AGCGTATCGTCATAGACTCCGATGTTGCGCGTGAAGCTGTTGCGCACGGAATCGGATGCCATCTTGGCCCGGTCAAAGCGGCGCTCCAGATCAAGGGATTTGTCGACATCGGAGTACACACCCATGCGCAGACGAATGCGGTTGCTGACGTTCTGTTCGCCGGCCAGTCCCATGGAAGCGTTGTCCAGGATAGCTTTGTAGTCATTGCGATGCGGGCAGTAAACCAGGAAAATATCCGCTTCCTTCCGGCAGACGATTCCGCCTTCGTCGTGGACCATTTCGCGGACTTTTTCACCCACGCGCCTGAGCACGTCATCAGCATATGCACGGCCATACCGCTCGTTGATGATTCCAAATCGGTTGATGTCCAGTACGATGGCATCCATAGGCGTGTCCGCATGGTGCTGATCGTACTGATCCGCATAACTGAAGAAGAATTCGCGGTTATACAGACCGGTCAGTGGATCGCGCTCCGTTAAATGAATAATCCGCCTGTTCTCAAATAACTCAATCGTGCGGCGCACACGCGCCAGGATGACTCCCTGGTCCGGATATGGCTTCTGAATGAAGTCACTGGCTCCTGCATTTAAGCACTCTATCTCCTGAGACTGATCGGCTGAGGCTACGATCACCGGGATATCCTGGTATTCTTGATTGGCCCTGATCATCCGAAGCGCCTCAATGCCCGGCATGCACGGCATGATCAGGTCCAGAATGACGAGTGACAGGAGATCCTTGTTTTCATCAGTCTTCTTAAGTGCCTCGATGCCATTTTCCGCAAAAATGACATCATAGTCCTTTTTGAGGATCTCGCCAAGTATAGCCCGGTTGACCTCTTCATCCTCAACAACAAGGATCAAACGTCTGTTATCGACAGGATCATTGATATTCCGCATAGATCATTCTCCATTTTGGATTACATGTCTCTCCCAAATAGCTGCGCTGTTTTTATCATATAAAGAAACATCCCTGAAGTAAATAACGGATGATTCCTGCAGACTCATTTTCGGAAAAGCATCCGGATCATACAGCGCCGCGCAAAGAGCCCATGCAGGAATAAGGGAATCCGGGACTTTGCGGACACCCGTCCCTCAAGTGCGAAAAAGGCTCGACAGCTTGCTCATATTTTCCCTCTTCAAATCCATAGAGGGGTGCATATATCGGTTCATGGTGATGGAAACGCTGGCGTGGCCGAGAATCTCGGAGAGGGTCTTGACGTCGAATCCGAGCTCCACGCATCGCGTGGCAAATGAGTGCCGGCAGGTGTGCATCGTCACGCCTTCGATGGAACAGTTCCGTATCATTGCGTTGAAATGATTCTCAAGGCAGCGGGGCTCCATGAAGGAATCGGCATCGCCGGTGAGGAGAAAGCAGGCATCCGGCTGTCTGAATTGTGTAAGGAGGGGAAGGAGTTCTTCGGTGATGGGGATTTCCCGGGAGGAGCAGAGGCTCTTAGGGGTATCTATGATGACTTTCGTCCTTGGAATGCTGCCTTTCGGCTGCTGGATCCGCTGCATGGTCTTGCTGATATGGATGCATTTGTCCGCAAATGAGATGTCCGCCCAGGTGAGCGCGCAGATCTCTCCGATGCGGAGCCCGGCCATGAGGCTTAAGAGAACGCCGAGCTTTATGGGGGTGATGTCCGTGAGCAGGTAGTCAAGAAGCGTCCTGTATTCATTGACGCTGAGGACTCTGGGACGCACATATGTCTGCTTGATGGATATCCCGTCGAGAGGGATCACAGGCAGGTTCAGCACGTGGCGGGCGTAATCCATGGAGTTCTTAAACACGGACAGGATTCCGCACACCGATTTTGGCGTGTAGCCGCGGCCGGTTCTGCCGCCCTTTGAGAGGAGTTCATTTTTAAAAATGAGGACCTCGCTGCGCGTGATGGTGATCACTTTGCGCTGGCCGAATCTCGGAAGGAGCAGGTGCTCGAGTGTGCTTCGGTATTTGGAAATGGTGGCAGGCTTTAAGGTTGGTATGACGGAGAGGAGCCATTCCTCAGCGATAGCCGCATATGTTTCGCTCGTCCGGGCCATACAGGAGACCCCTGATTCGGCAAGGTGTTCACTCATGAGAATCTGTTCGGCTTTGATCTGGATGAGCTTGTTCTTTACCTCCCGGTACGAGCTCCCGTAGACAGATCCCTGTACCTTCTTTCCGTCCTTTCGCACTTTTCTGAAGCGTCCTTCCCATCGGCCGTCTTTCCGCTGCCGGATATTTTCTCCTCTTGCCATGATAATACCTCCCTGATGCCCTTATGAAGTGCCTGAATGCTGTACCTTAAGGCAGCTCTCTTGCACCGAAAAGGTGGAGTGCAGACCGCAAAGAATCCCGGGTGCCGGGGATGCTGAACAGCTGCCATTTGTGAAATAAAAAAGAATAACTGGGAAACGGCAGTTTCCTATGTTAAAATGGGGACTGCCCGGATACCTGCAGCTTAAGGATCTGACAGAACAGGGACTGCCCGGGTACCTGCAGCTTCAGGTTCGTTGATGGAATCTTGTGGGTGTTATGTAGTATAATTGATTGATGTGATAGAATCTAGTGATTGTCCCGGTCCGTGGGCGGTCCAAATGGCTGTAGTAAAGGAAGGAAATCATATGAGAAAAATAGGACGGAAGATGATCAGCTGTTTCATCGGAGTGAGCATGCTTGCCTCTGTGTGCGGAGTTTC
>CADCPJ010000224.1 GCA_902803245.1 uncultured Lachnospiraceae bacterium
CGATCAAAGATCGTGGGCAGAAATGGAGGGGCAGAGATTCCGCCTCTATACTCCTTCCGGAGAACTCATCGGGATCTACAGGTGCAAGGGCCGGCTCTCATGCCTGGAGCAATACTACTATAGTCCGGACAGCCGCTGATCGAAGAGTCCCCAGGGGACGCACCCGGTGTGAATTAAGCAGAGCATTTTGCTTATGTGAAATGAATCCGGGCAATTACCTTCGGCAGCTGCTGAGGCTTACTGGCATATGAGTGCCAAATACAACAAAGAAGCATAAGGAGGGGATTCGCTGTGATAATCATCGGGGAAGTGTCATCATATGAGTCTCAGTCAGGAACAGCCGTGACCATAGGCAAGTTTGACGGCCTCCACCGCGGCCACAGGGAGCTGATCCGCCGCACAGTGAAGAGAGCGCGGGAGGACAATCTTGAGGCGGCGGTTTTCTCCATCAGCATCGCGTCAGAGTCGCTTCTTACAAGACGGGAGCGCACCCGGATGATAAGTGAAATGGGAGCAGATAAGCTGATTGAGGCGGACATCAGCTCCGAATTTCTTTCCACTTCCGCGGAGAGCTTTATCCGGGACACGCTCTGCGGCAGGCTTCGCGCCAGACACGTGGTGATCGGGGAAGACTTTCATTTCGGCCGGGGCAGAGCAGGGGACGCGGCGATGCTTGAAAGAGAGGGCAGGCGTCTGGGATTTGACGTGGAAGTCGTTCCGTTCCTGGGGGACGCGGAGGGCAAGATCTCCAGCTCCCGCGTGAGGGAGGCGCTCTCAAGGGGCGACATGGAGTGCGTCGGCGAACTCCTCGGCTATCCTTATTTCGTCACGGGCGTGATTGTCCACGGGCGGCAGCTCGGCCGCACGATCGGGGTTCCGACGGCAAACCTCATCACGGAGAAGAATAAGCTCCTCCCCCCGTACGGCGTCTATTACACCCGCTCGGAAGTATGGGACAGGCAGTACCTCGGGGTGACCAATGTGGGCACGAAGCCGACTGTCGAAGGAGATTTCACCGGGGTGGAGACTTACTTTTTCGACTGCAATGAAGATCTCTACGGCGAGGTGTTAAAAACCGAGCTCCTTCACTTTGCGAGGCCGGAGCAGAAGTTTCCTTCCGTCGCGGATCTGCGCGAAAGAATTGCCCTGGATGAGCAGGGCGCCCTTCGGTATTTTAAGGAGGATGCGAAACGCTTCAAGGACAGAGTCTGACCGGCCGCAGCAGCCCACGATTTCTTTGAAGAGGAAATCTGCTTGACACCTGTGAGGGAGCTTTGTTATACTTCGCTATGCCGGTTCATCTGAAGGAGGCCTTTTAAGGTAAGATCTCATGAGGATGAGCGGATTTAAAAGCGGGAACGAAATGCATTTTTTTAAAGCAGGACGCCCTCGCCGGTCACATCTTACATCAGGAAATGCTGCGGGAATAAGTGACGCCGCAGCGGCACCGCCATCCGGGGAACGGAGGACTCCAACCGCCCCTTGATGGAAGGAGCATGAAGAGTTCTATAAGGAGGATCGAGAGCATGATCACAAAAGAAAAGAAACAGGGAATCATCGAAGCTTATGCGCGCACTGAGGGCGACACCGGTTCACCGGAAGTTCAGGTCGCAATCCTCACGGCGAGAATTCAGGAGCTCACGGAGCACCTGAAGAAGAATCCGAAGGATCATCACTCCAGACGCGGACTTCTCAAGATGGTCGGACAAAGACGCAGCCTTCTCGGCTATCTGAAGAACAAGGACATCAACCGCTACCGCGCTCTGATCGAGAAGCTCGGACTCAGAAAATAAAAACGATATTCGGGGGCAGGCCCTTATGCCTGCCCTCTTTTCCGTCTTTTCTTACACATTATGATCGCTGACGGTATTATTATGATTCGCCCATTCGGGCAGAAGGAGAAGTATGGGTAATTACAAGAGCTATTCAATGGAACTGGGCGGCAGAACGCTGACCGTGGATATCGGCCGCGTCGGCAAACAGGCCAACGGCTGCTGCTTCATGCACTACGGAGATACCGTCGTGCTCTCAACGGCGACGGCTTCCAAACAGCCCAGGGAGGGCATCGATTTCTTCCCGCTGTCTGTCGACTTCGAGGAGAAGATGTATGCGGTCGGGAAGTTCCCCGGCGGCTTCAACAAGCGCGAGGGCAAGCCTTCCACACACGCCGTCCTGACGAGCCGCGTCATCGACAGGCCGATGCGCCCGCTGTTTCCGAAGGACTACCGGAACGATGTGACATTAAACAACCTGGTGATGTCCGTCGATCCCGAGTGCGACCCCGAGGTCGTTGCGATGCTCGGCAGCGCTCTCGCAACCAGCATATCCGACATTCCGTTTGACGGCCCCTGCGCGACCACGCAGCTCGGCCTCATAAACGGCGAGTTCGTCGTGAATCCGGGCTATGAAGCAAAGAGCCGTTCGGACCTCATGCTCACCGTTGCATCCACGCGTGAGAAAGTCATCATGATCGAGGCGGGCGCCAACGAGATCCCCGAAGCGAAGATGATCGAGGCGATCTATAAATGCGACGAGATCAACAAGACGATCATCGCATTTTTCGATCAGATCATCGCCGAGTGCGGAAAGCCGAAGCACGACTATCTCCACTACGAGATCCCGGCCGACTTAAATGCTGCCCTTAAGGAAATCTGCCCTCCGGAGGAGATGGAGACCGTCGTCTTCACGGACGACAAGCTGACCCGCGAGAAGAACGTCGCGGAGGTCCGCGCGAAGTTTGAGGAGAAGTACGGGGACAACGAGGAGTGGATGGCCCTCATCGGCGATGCGCTCTATCAGTACGAGAAGAAGACAGTGCGCAAGATGATCCTGAAGGATGAGAAGAGACCGGACGGCAGAAAGATCACCGAGATCCGTCCGCTCGCGGCGGAGATCGACCTGATCCCGAGAGCTCACGGCTCCGCCATGTTCACCCGCGGACAGACACAGATCTGCGACTGCGTAACTCTTGCTCCTTTAAGCGAAGCGCAGAAGATCGAAGGCCTCGATCCCTACATCACCAAGGCCAGATATATGCATCAGTACAATGTCCCGAGCTACTCCGTCGGCGAGACCAAGCCGAGCCGCGGCCCGGGCAGGCGTGAGATCGGCCACGGCGCTCTCGCCGAGAAGGCCCTCGTCCCGGTTCTTCCGTCCGAGGAGGAGTTCCCGTACGCGATCCGCGCCGTCTCCGAGACATTTGAGTCCAACGGCTCCACATCCCAGGCATCCATCTGCGCCTCCTCCATGGCTCTCATGGCGGCGGGCGTACCGATCAAAAAGGCTGTGGCGGGCATTTCCTGCGGCCTTGTGACCGGCGAGACCGATGACGACTACATCGTCCTTACGGATATCCAGGGCCTTGAGGACTTCTTCGGCGACATGGACTTCAAGGTCGCCGGAACCCACGACGGCATCACGGCGATCCAGATGGACATCAAGATCCACGGACTGACCCGCCGGATCGTCGAGGAAGCCATCGCCCGCACAAAGCAGGCGAGAGAGTACATCCTGACCGAGGTCATGGAGCCCGTGATCGCCGAGCCGAGGAAAGAGCTCAGCAAGTGGGCGCCGAAGATCATCCAGATGTCCATCGATCCCGAGAAGATCGGCGACGTCGTCGGCCAGAGAGGCAAGACGATCAATGCCCTGATCGAGAAGTACGACGTCTCCATCGACATCGAGGACAACGGCTTCGTGTCGATCGCCGGCACGGACAACGAGAAGATGAAGGCCGCCCAGGAGGCCATCTCCCTCATTGTGTCGGAATTCGAGAAGGATATGATCCTCACCGGCAAGGTGATCTCCATCAAGGACTTCGGCGCATTCCTCGAGTTTGCACCCGGCAAGGAAGGCCTTGTCCACATCTCGAAGATCGCCAATTCCCGCATCGCGCGGGTGGAGGACGTCCTTCAGCTCGGCGATGTCGTCCGCGTCATCTGCCTCGGCAAGGACAAGAACGGCAAGTTCAGCTTCTCCATCAAGGACTGCCCGAAAGCGTCCGCTCCCTCTCACGACGTGGGAAGGGTGGTCGCAAGCGCAGACCCCGAATAATCTGCATCACATCCTCCCCCGGTCACATGTGCCGGGGGATTTTGCGCGAAAAAGGGGATTTATCCCCTCCGCCGCATTGTAAAACGC
>CADCPJ010000225.1 GCA_902803245.1 uncultured Lachnospiraceae bacterium
AAAAGTCCTCCAAAGTGAGCGGCCTGTTCGCCGACAGAAACCGCAAAAAGAGGTCAAGGGCGGGCGCAGGCATAAAAGGGCCGAGTGTTTCCGCCAGCCCCGCCCCATCCGGTGTCTCCGCAAGCACAGCCCCATCCGATGTCTCCGCAAGCACGGCCCGCCGGATCTCCCCGGCCGATGCAAACTGCCCCGAAGGGATAGAAGGCATTATGGGACCGCCGCGGTGAGAGGCTCCCATCCTCGGGAAAGTCACGGGCTGAATGGAGGACCCGGTTCGGATCAGCGCCTTGCAGTACTCCACAGCGAGGATGTTGTTCGGCTCATAGAGGAGAGCCGCGTATTTTGGGAGCGCCGCGGCTCTGGCTTTCGGAAAAGACATTCCTTCCATAAGGTGCGCTCTCAAAGCTCTCCGGTACGGCTCCGGCTCATCCGCAAGAATCTCCGCGCACTCAAGAATCGGCTCAATGGTGCCGCACTCGCTCCCGAAGACCAGAAAGTCCACCGCGCGCAGCCCGTCGAGGATGCGGACGGCCGCCTCCGCGTAGCTCTCCGCGGGGGAAGAAGACCAGCGGGCCGGATAACTGATTACCAGGTCCGCCCCGCAGGAAAGTGCCATCCGGGTGCGCGTGAATCGATCGCAGACCGCCGGCTCTCCTCTTTGCACGTAGTCCCCGCTCATAAGCGAGATCACGCCATCCGTGCCAAGGCCCCGCGCCATTTTTAAAATGTGCGCGTGCCCGCTGTGAAATGGATTGAATTCGCAGACAATCGCCGCTGTACCCATATATGTCCGTTGCCAAACTCCTTAGGCAAAAAGGGAAGGTCAAATCGTGGATCTGTGAAAGAGAGAGCGGCACCGCTAATTTCGGAAGCTGTGCACCGGCGCGGGAATCCGCCCGGTCCTTTCGACAAACCGCGAGCAGTCGAAGGAATTCACGGGCATCACGGGCGCATAGCCGAGCAGCCCTCCGAAGGTGACCATATCTCCCACCTTCTTCCCGGGAGACGGGATCAGGCGGACCGCCGTCGTCTTCTGGTTGATCATGCCGAGGGCCATCTCATCCGCGATGATGCCTGACAGAGTCGCCGCGGAGGTGTCTCCGGGGACAGCGATCATATCGAGTCCGACGGAGCAGACGCAGGTCATGGCCTCCAGCTTCTCAATCGTCAGAGCGCCGGCCTTCACGGCGTCGATCATTCCCTGGTCCTCGCTGACCGGGATGAATGCGCCCGACAGGCCGCCGACATAAGAGGATGCCATGAGGCCCCCCTTCTTCACCTGGTCATTCAAAAGAGCGAGGGCGGCGGTCGTTCCCGGGGCGCCGGGCTGCTCGAGGCCGATCTCCTTCAGGATGTCCGCGACGGAATCTCCCACTGCCGGTGTCGGGGCGAGGGAGAGATCGACGATGCCGAACGGATAGCCAAGCCTTCTTGCCGCCTCCTGGGCGACGAGCTGCCCGACGCGGGTGATCTTAAATGCCGTCTTCTTGATCGTCTCACACAGTACCTCGAAGCTTGACCCGCGGCACTCCTCCACGGCGGCCTTCACGACTCCGGGCCCTGAGACGCCGACGTTAATCACCGTATCCGGCATCGATACGCCGTGAAAAGCCCCCGCCATAAACGGATTGTCATCCGGGGCGTTGCAGAAAACGACGAGCTTCGCGCAGCCAAGTCCGTCCTCATCGGCGGTTCTTCCCGCTAACTCACGGATCATCTGGCCCATAAGGCGCACCGCGTCCATATCGATCCCCTGCTTCGTGGAAGCGAGATTAATGGAGCTGCAGACCCGCTCGGTCACGGAGAGCGCCTCCGGTATGGAGCGGATGAGGAGCTCATCGGCCTTCGTCATGCCCTCCGAAACGAGAGCGCTGTAGCCGCCGATAAAGTTGACTCCCACCTGTTTCGCGCACTCGTCCAGCGTCCGGGCGATCTCGACGTAATCCGAGCTCTTGGTGCAGGCGGAACCGCCGATGAGGGCGATGGGCGTCACGGAGATTCTCTTATTGACGATGGGAACGCCGTAATCGGCGCCGATCTCATCCCCCGTCGCCACAAGGTCCCTGGCCCGGCTCAGGATCTTCGTCCGCACCTTGCCGCACAGGGCATGGAGGTCCGAGTCCACACAGTCGAGGAGCGAGATCCCCATCGTGATCGTGCGGACATCAAAGTTCTCCCGCTCGATCATTTTGTTGGTTTCAAGGACTTCAGTTATGTTGATCATCGGCTCTCCCCACTGTCAGATGCGGTGCATTTTCTCAAATATCTCTTCTCTCTGCACGTGAATCTCCACGCCGATCTCTCCCCCGAGGCCGTTCAGGTCTTCCTGCATATCAGAAAAATGGTTCGCCGATCCGCTGTAATCGACGATCATCATCATATTGAAGTAGCCCCCGGTGATTGTCTGGGAGATGTCAAGGATGTTGCAGCGGTTTTTGGCGAGATAGGTGCAGACGCGGGCGATGATGCCGACCGTGTCCTTCCCCACTACGGTGATAATTGCCTTCTTCATGTTGGCTCCTTTGTGTACTTATGCCTTAAGTGCCGGTCCCTGCCAGGCGGATTAGGTGCTGGTCCGTGTCCGGCGAATTAGGTGCCGGTCCCTGCACGGCGTCTCTAGAACACAATCGCTTCTCCCGGCATGTCCCTGTGGGCGATGGAGATCCGAAAATCCGATGAGCGGTAGGGGTTGTCTCCGAGAGTGACCTCGTCGCAGACCGTCTCATAGGCCAGCGCCTCATAGTTGTTCTCGCGGCTTAAGTGGCCGAGGAAGATTTCGCGGATGGAGTCGTGCAGGATGCGGCAGAGCAGCTGCCCGCAGGTCTCATTGGACAGGTGACCCTTCTCGCTCAGTATGCGTCTCTTCAGGTAATAGGGATATCTGCCGGCT
This sequence comes from uncultured Lachnospiraceae bacterium, assembly GCA_902803245.1. Lineage (GTDB taxonomy): Bacteria > Bacillota > Clostridia > Lachnospirales > Lachnospiraceae > Chordicoccus. Next base: position 2,891 of record CADCPJ010000225.1, read on the forward strand.
TCCAGCATGTGGACGTCGTGATTGGATTCGATGAGGAGAACGTCGAGGCCGGTGAGGTTCCGTATGGTGTACTCGTCATAGCAGCCCATATCCGTAGCCACTGCCGCCGACTTTCCGCCGTGTCCGAGGCGGTAGCCGACCGGCTCCGCGGCGTCATGCGATATGGTGAAGGGATTGATCTCCAGGTCCCCTATGGAAAATGACGTGTCCGCGCAGATCGGATGCATGAGCCCGTCCGGAATCTTGCCGATAGCGGTCATGTCTGTGATGGCTCGGATCGTCCCTTCCGTCGCATAGATCGGAACTGCGTACCTTCGGGCAAGAACGCCCAGTCCCTTGATGTGGTCGGAGTGTTCGTGCGTGATGAGAATGCCGTCCACGTCCGATGTGGTGAGCTCCAGTGAATTGAGCCCGGCTTCGATTCGCTTGCCGGAAATCCCGGCATCAATCAGGACGGAAGTCCTTTCGGTCCCTGCATAGATGCAGTTTCCGCTGCTTCCGCTCGCAATACTGCAGAATTTCATTTCTACTCCCCAAAAATGCCGAGGGCCGCGAGCCTTACATCAATCTGAGAAGCCGTATCCGAAAAGTCACCGCTGTTCACAATCGTGACATCGGCGAAGGACCGGAACTCCTCCTCGCTCAGCTGACGGGCCATCGTCCCCCGGATTCTCGCGTCGTCATACCCTCTTGACGAGGCGAGCCTCCTGTATCTTGTTGCTTCGTCCGCATAAATATACCACATCTCGTCGCAGAATGCATCATAATGTTCTTCAATGAGAAGGGCCGCCTCCACTGCCATGAGCTTCACTTCCCGCTCCCTCATCAATTGAAGGCGCTTAAGGAATTCCTCCTTCACCTTCGGATGGATGATGGCGTCAAGGGCGAGCCGGAGCCTCTCGCAACAGAAGATCCTCTCCGCGATCTTCTGCCGCGAGAGGGTCCCGTCCGGAAGCACGATTTCATCTCCAAAGAGCCGGACCGCGTCCTTAACGCAGGCGCCTCCTTCACTTAAGAGTTCCCGGCTCACGTCGTCAAGGCGCACGATGCAGGCGCCGTACTTCTCACTTAAGTATGCGAGCACTTCTGATTTTCCGGCGCCCACTCCGCCGGTGATTCCCAGTACGGTCATTGGTTCGTTGTTTCTCCTTTTGCAGATGACAAAACGTGACAATGGGGACTTATCCCCAATGTCACGTTTACATAATATGGGCAAGTAAGGTGACAGCCGGGGCAATGGGTGTGACAATGGGGACTTATCCCCATTGTCACTTCATAACTTCGTAATGCGACATTGGGGATAAGTCCCCATTGTCACTTTCCCATTGTCACTTTCCCATTGTCACTTCGCTTCGTACCAGTCGCGGCCGATGTGGCTGTCCGTCACGAGGGCGACGCTTAAAGAAGCGGCTCTCGTCATTTCCTCGGTCACGATCTCTTCGGCCCGTTTTGCCAGGGATTCCGGCACTTCCACAAGCAGCTCGTCGTGGATCTGAAGGATGAGCGCCGCCTCCGGCAGTTCCTCCTTCAGCCTGCGGTACACACGGATCATCCCGATCTTCATGATGTCCGCCGCGGTGCCCTGGATCGGACTGTTCATCGCCGCTCTCTCCCCAAAGCTCCTCTGCATAAAGTTGGAGGACTGAAGCTCCGGGATCGGGCGTCGCCTGCCAAAGAGCGAGAACGCAAAGCCGGTTTCCCTCGCCGACTCGACGAGTCCGTCGAGAAATGCCTTGATCTTTGGATAGGTCGCAAAATACTGCCTGATGTACTCCTCGGCCTCCTTGCGGGATATGGACAGTCCCTGGCTGAGCCCGAAGGAACTGATGCCGTAGACGATGCCGAAGTTGACGGCCTTCGCATTTCTCCTCATGAGGTCGGTGACATCGTCGAAGGGGATGTGGAATACCTGGGAAGCCGTAATTCTGTGAATGTCTTTTGCCTCCCGGTATGCCTCGATCAGCTTCTCGTCTCCCGACATATGTGCGAGAATCCTCAGCTCGATCTGCGAGTAATCCGCGTCCACGAAGACGCATCCCTCCTTCGGATAGAAGCACTTCCGGATCCTTCTGCCGAGCTCCTCGCGCATCGGGATGTTCTGCAGGTTCGGGTCCGCGCTCGACAGTCTCCCGGTCGCGGTGATGGTCTGGTGGAAGGTCGTCCGGATCCTCCCGTCCTCCTCAATATAGGCGGGGAGGCCGTCCGCGTAGGTGGACTTCAGTTTGGAGTAAGTGCGGTACTTAAGGATGTCCGAGACGATCGGGTACGCGGGAGCAAGCTTCTCGAGCACGTCGGCGGCTGTGGAAAACCCGGTCTTCGTCTTCTTGCCGCCCGGCATCTTCAGCTTCTCGAAGAGGATCTGTCCGAGCTGTTTGGGGGAGTTGATGTTGAACTCCTCTCCGGCCGCCTCATAGATCTTAAGCGTCAGGTCGTCGATCGTTTTCTTCAGAGAGTCCCCGTAATTCTTCAGTTCCTCGCGGCTTGCGAGGATCCCGGCATTTTCCATGGAGGCAAGAACATAGACAAGAGGCATCTCCACCTCGTCGAACAGCTTCTCCATCCCGGCATCCCGGAGCTTTTCGCGAAGGAGGGGCGCCGTGTCGAAGCTCACCTCTGCCATGACGGCCGCGAGTTTTTGAAGCCCGTCCCGCGTCTTATCGTCCTTACCCGATGCGGGAAGTCCCTTCTTCCCGATCAGCTCCTCTTTTGTCGGCACGTTCCTGCCAAGGCACATGGCGGCGATCCCGTCGTAG
>CADCPJ010000226.1 GCA_902803245.1 uncultured Lachnospiraceae bacterium
AAGAACTTCCGCTTAGTGCTGCTGTGTTCCCACCCTGACACGATTCACGGCTTCCCGTTGCGCAAGACCCGGACGTCAACGCCACTTAACGGGGGCGGCTCCACCAGATCGGCCCCTCGGATCGGCATCCCCCCTGCTATAGCGGATTGCAGGCTACAGGGCTCCGCTACTGCCCCGGTTGCACGGATTCAATTAGTATACAGACTATTCCTTGAATTGTCAAATTCCCTTTCGTGCGGTATACTATACAAATAAGTGCCGGAGCCTGGATGAGCTTTTCCGGATTGTATTGTGTGAATGAGTGCCGGAGCCTGGATGAGCTTTTCCGGATCGTATTGTGTGAATGAGTGCCGGAGCCTGGATGTGCTTTGCCGGACTCAATTGTGTGAATGAGTGTCAGTGCCCGGATGTGCTTTACGGGACATCGGTTCGTTCGTGAACATGGCATTTTTAACCTGTCGTTATTATTATTCTTGAAGGAGGAAATAAGACATGAAGAGAATCGGTTTATTGACGAGCGGAGGCGACTGCCAGGCCTTGAACGCGACGATGCGCGGCGTTGTCAAGGGCTTAAGCCACAACTGCAAGGATCTCGAGATCTATGGATTCGAAGAAGGGTACAAGGGCCTCATCTATGGCAATTACCGTCTGCTTACATCTGCCGATTTCTCGGGTATCCTCACAAAGGGCGGCACGATCATCGGGTCTTCGCGCCAGCCGTTCAAGCTGATGCGCGTGCCGGATGCCAAGGGTCTTGACAAAGTCGAGGCGATGAAGCAGAACTACTACAAGCTGAGACTGGACTGCCTCGTGATCCTCGGCGGGAACGGGACACAGAAGACTGCCAACATGCTTCGCGAGGAAGGACTCAATGTCATCCATCTCCCGAAGACCATCGACAATGACATCTTCGGGACAGACCTGACATTCGGATATCAGTCCGCCATCGACATCGCCACGACGGCGATCGACCAGATCCACACCACCGCATCCTCCCACGGACGCGTCTTCATCGTGGAAGTCATGGGGCACAAGGTCGGCTGGCTGACCCTCTCCGCAGGCGTGGCCTCCGGCGCGGACATCATCCTTCTCCCCGAGATCCCCTACGACATCAAGAAGGTCTGCGACGCGATCGACAAGCGCCACAAGAGCGGCAAGAAGTTCACGATTCTCGCCGTGGCGGAGGGAGCGATCCCGAAGGACATCGCAAAGCTGGAGAAGAAGGACCAGAAGAAAGAGATGGAGAAGATCACTGCGCGCTATCCGTCCATTTCCTTCAAGCTCGCAGCCGATATCACCAGGAAGACCGGATACGAAGTCCGCGTCACTGTTCCCGGACACGTACAGCGCGGCGGTTCCCCGGATCCGTTTGACCGCGTCCTCTCCACGAAGCTCGGCGTCTATGCTGCCCAGTGCATCATGAAGGAGCAGTACGGCATCATGGTGGCGACCGTAAACAACGAGATCAAGAAGGTGCCGCTGGAGAAGTCCGCAGGCAAGCTGAAGGCAGTTGATCCGAAGGACCAGACCGTCCAGCTCGCAAAATACATGGGCATCAGCTTCGGCGACTGATGACAATATGCGCGCACTGCGCGCGTGGAGAAGAATATCTATATGTCATATGCTGCACTATACCGCAAGTTCCGGCCCCGCACCTTCGAGGAGGTGAAGGGGCAGGAGCATGTCACCAGAACACTCAGAAACCAGGTAAAGACAGGAAGGCTGCAGCACGCCTACCTTCTGTGCGGAACCCGCGGCACCGGCAAGACTTCCGTGGCCAAGATCCTCGCCCGGGCCGTCAACTGCGAGAACCCGGACAACGGGGAGCCCTGCGGAGTCTGTGATACGTGCAGACGGATCCTGGATGCCGCTTCCATGAATGTGATTGAGATCGACGCCGCCTCCAACAACGGCGTCGATCATATTCGTGAGATTATTGAGGAAGTGCAATACCGGCCTACGGAAGGCAGATACAAGGTCTACATCATCGACGAAGTGCACATGCTCTCGGCCGGCGCATTTAATGCGCTCCTGAAGACTTTAGAGGAGCCGCCGGAGTATGTGATCTTTATTCTGGCAACGACGGAAGCGGGAAAGATTCCCGTGACGATCCTGTCCCGCTGCCAGCGGTACGATTTCCGGCGCATCGACACGCAGACGATCAGCATGAGGATGCGGGAGCTGCTTGACATAGAAGGGGCAAAAGCGGAGGACCGGGCGCTGCTGTTCATAGCCCGCGCCGCAGACGGGTCCTTGAGAGACGCTCTCTCCCTGCTTGACCGCTGCCTCGCATTTTACATGGACGAGGAGCTGACATACGAGCGCGTGCTGAAGGCCCTCGGGGAAGCGGACATAAGCGTCTTTATGGAGCTAACCCGGATGGTGGAAGAGGGGGACGCCGGAGGGGCCCTGAAGCTCTTTGCCAGACAGATCAGCCGGGGTATGGAGATCCGGCAGTTCGTCACGGATTACATCTCCTACCTGCGGAATCTCCTGATCGCGGCAGCTTCGTCGGAAGCGGACGCTGCCGAGCTCGTGGACGTGTCGAAGGAGCAGTTCGACGAGCTTGCAGCCCAGTCGCGCGAGACCGATCCCGACACGCTGATGCGGTTTATCCGCATTTTGTCGGACCTCTTAAGTCAGATGCGCTACGCCTCCAACCGGAGGGTGCTCGCGGAGACGGCCATCCTCATGCTGGCGAGGCCTGAGGGAGACCGCTCAGAGGACGCCCTCATCCAGAGGATCAAAGTGCTGGAAAGAAAGCTTGACGAGATTCTCGAAGGCGGTTATGCTGTGCCGATGGCGAGGAGTGACGAGGAACCTGCAAGGAGCGAGGCCAAGGAGGAAATGGAAGTCCTTCCGGATGCGGCGCCCGAGGATCTGAGAAAGATCTGCGAGGAGTGGAGATCCCTCGTATCGTCCCTTCCGCCGAGCATATTGAAGCAGCAGCTGCTCGAAAATGCCCACCCCCAGTACAACGCGGACACTCTGGAGAACCGGATCTATGTGGAATTCGGGTCGGGGGCGCAGGAGACGGCCGCTTCGGTTGCCTCCGGGCAGGAGTGGCAGGAAGTCCTCGAGAGGCAGATCGAGACAAAATACGGG
>CADCPJ010000227.1 GCA_902803245.1 uncultured Lachnospiraceae bacterium
ATCCTTGCGACGACCGGAGCACTGATCCTCCTTCCGATGCTGTTTCTCTTCCTCTTTGAGTACAGGTGCTTTCCGGCAAAGGATCGCTTCTTCCTCGCCCTCTTTCAGGCCGTGACGCCGAGGACAGCCGGCTTTAATACAGCCTCCTTCTCCTCGCTGTCCGGAGCGGGAAGCGCCATGCTGATCGCCCTCATGCTGATCGGCGGCTCCCCCGGGTCGACGGCCGGAGGCATGAAAACCACGACCCTTGCCGTGCTGCTCGCCAATCAGGTGTCCGTGTTCCGCAGGACGAAGAGCGCCCAGCTCTTTGGGCGGAGGATCGAGGACAGTGCGATCAGAAATGCCTCCACGCTCCTTATGATGTATCTCGTTCTGCCGATGGCCGGGGCTGCCGTCATCAGCGCGGCGGAGCGTCTCCCCATCGGGAGCTGTATCTTTGAGACGGCATCCGCCATCGGGACGGTGGGCCTGTCGCTCGGGATCACGCCCTCGCTCAGCACCCTCTCCCATCTGATCCTCATAGGGCTCATGTTCTTCGGGAGGGTGGGCGGCCTGACACTGATGTACGCATTTCTCAATCTCAGGGGAGCGGCGCCCTCGCAGCGGCCGGTCGAAAAAATCATTGTAGGATAAAGGAGTTCTCGCTATGAAGTCAATACTGCTCATCGGTGTCAGCAATTTCGGGGCCATGATCGCCAGACAGCTTCATGAGCTGGGACACGAGGTCCTGGCCGTGGACCGGAATGAAGAGCGCATTAACGCCGTGCTCCCCATCGTCACGGACGCCCAGATCGGGGACAGCACGAATGAGGCCTTCCTGCACTCCCTCGGAATCAACAATTTCGACGTGTGTATCGTGACGATAGGAAACGACTTTCAGAGCTCCCTGGAGACCACTTCACTCATTAAGGAGCTGGGGGGAAAGCTCGTAGTATCCCGCGCAGACAGGGATATCCAGGCGAAATTCCTGCTGCGGAACGGTGCGGACGAAGTGATCAACCCGGAGAAGCAGATCGCGAAATGGGCGGCCATCCGCTACGCCTCCAACCACATCCTGGACTTTATAGCCCTCGACGACGACCACGCGATCTATGAAGTCTCCGTCCCCGAGGACTGGGCAAACCGCTCCATCGGGCAGATCGATATACGGAAGCGCTACGGAATCAACATTCTCGGCATCAAGCAGGACGGCAGGATGAACCTCTCCATAACGCCGGAAACGGTCCTTGGTGAGAGCATGACGATGTTCGTTCTGGGAGCCCGGAAGTCCATGCAGAAGTGCTTCAAGATATAGCATGTATATCATAAAAACCCTATGATTTGGCGAGGAGATATATTATCATGTTGGATGTATTGCTTATTATTACGACGATTGCCCTCTTTGTCTTAGTGTTTCTGGGCCTGTGTGCGGTGGACCGCTTCAGCGTCTTCATCAACAGGCACTACCGGCCGGTTCACAGATCGCGGATCATGAGGGAAATTGCCGACATTCCCCGGAAGCTGAAGAGAAAAACGTAACAAAAAGGGTGCGGTCCCCTTTTGTCACGGAATGAGGTGAATGCAATATGGAGAAGGTCATAGACAGCGGCGAGCGGATTCTCGTCTGCCTCTCTTCTTCCCCCTCGAACAAAAAAGTGATCGTTGCCGCCGTCAAGATGGCGGAGGCCTTCCACGCGTCCCTCACTGCCATCTACGTCAAGCCGGTCAATTACGACTCCCTTCCGGAGGCGGATAAGCGCCGCCTCCAGAGCAACATGCAGTTTGCGGAGCAAAGCGGCGCCGCCGTCACCACGATGATCGGGGGCGATGTCCCCGTACAGATCGCGGAATACGCCCACATCTCCGGGACCACGAAGATTGTCGTCGGACGGAGCGGAGCGAGAAAGCAGCACTTCTGGAGCAAGGCTCCCCTGACGGAGCAGATTGCACTCAGTGCCCCGGACGTGGATATCTATATCATTCCGGATTCCACGGCGAATCTGAAGCATGAGAGATGGAAGCTGAAGCCTTCGGCCCAGATCCGCCTCACCTTAAGGGATTCCTTCATCTCCTTCCTCATCCTCGCAGCCTCCACGGGTGTCGGTCTCATCTTTACGCTCTTCGGCTTCTCGGAGGCCAATATCATCACCGTATTTATCCTGGGAGTGCTGACTATCGCGGTTCTCACGGTGAATCCCATATACAGCACCATCAGCTCCCTGGCCTCCGTGCTGCTCTTCAACTGGTTTTTCATCGAGCCGAGGCTCAGCTTTCACACCTACGAGCCGGAATACGCGGTGACATTTGTCATCATGCTGATCTCCTCTTTGATTACGGGCACGCTGGCGAACAAGCTGAAGGAAAATGCGAGGCAGTCCGCCCGCGAGGCGTTCCGCGCAAAGGTCCTCTTCGATACGAACCAGCTGCTCCGGAAGGCGGAGTGTGCGGATGATGTGATCCGGATCACCGCGCAGCAGGTGCAGACCCTTCTGGACAGGGATGTCACGGTCTTTCCGATGACGCAGAAGAGAACGCTTAGCAGTGCGGTCGTCCTCGGCAGCTCCCCGTACGGGGCAGGCACATCCGCGCGGGATGAAAATGAGGCCGGGATCGCGGAATGGGTCTTTGTGCATGAGACCGCCGCCGGCGCGCACACGGAGCACTTCGGATCGGCAAAATCGCTGTATCACCCCATCTGCATGAACGGCTACTGTTACGGCGTCATCTCCATCTTCCTGGACGGCGACCATCTGGAGTCATTCGAATACAGCGTCTTTAATTCCATCATCGGGGAATGCGCCCTGGCGCTCGAGGGCCTTAGGAACGCGGAAGAGAAGGAGCAGGCTGCGATTGCCATGAGAAATGAACAGCTTCGGGCGAATCTCCTTCGCTCGATCTCACACGACATCCGCACGCCCCTCACTTCCATATCGGGAAATGCGAGCAATCTCGTTATGCACTATGAGCAGCTGGACGATGAGACGCTCAGGCAGATCTTCACCGACATCTACGACGATTCCGAGTGGCTGATCGATCTCGTCGAAAACCTTCTGTCCATTTCCAGAATTGAAAACGGACAGATGAATCTTCATCTGTCCATGGAGCTTGTAGGCGATGTCATAGATGAGGCCCTGCAGCATGTCAACAGGAGCGTCTCGGAGCACCATGTCATCGTGCAGCCGTGCAGCGATGTCCTGATCGCAAGGATGGACGCGAGACTCATCACACAGGTCATCATCAACCTGGTCAACAACGCAATAAAAAACACTCAGGCCGGATCAACGATCCAGATCATCAGCAGGAAGGCAGCGGGGCTCATCTGCGTGCATGTCGAGGACGACGGGCCGGGAATCGCAGACGACCTGAAGCCGCACGTCTTCGAGATGTTTTATACCGGCAAAAACAGCGTCTCCGACGGCAGAAGGGGGCTCGGCCTGGGACTCGCCCTGTGCAAATCCATAGTGGAGGCCCACGGGGGCACGATCACGCTTTCAGACAATCATCCCACGGGCTGCCGCTTCACGTTTACGCTTCCGGCTAAGGAGGTGACAATCAATGAATAAACCGGTCATACTTGTCGTCGAGGACGACACGCCCGTCCGCAACCTCATGGTCACGACGTTAAAGACCCGCGACTACAAATACCTGACGGCGCCCACCGGACAGGAAGCCGTCCTGCTGGCTTCCTCCCACAACCCGGACGTGGTGTTCCTGGACCTTGGTCTCCCCGATATGGACGGCATCGATGTGATCCGGCAGATCCGAAGCTGGTCCAATATGCCGATCATCGTCATCAGCGCCCGAAGTGAGGATGAGGACAAGATCGCCGCGCTCGATGCAGGCGCCGACGACTACCTCACGAAGCCGTTCTCCGTGGAGGAGCTCCTCGCCCGTCTCCGGGTCACGATCCGGCGCCTCTCCATGATGAGCGCCGACATGAGCGCCGACAGCTCGGTCTATACAAACGGAAACCTGAAGATCGACTATCCGGCCGGGTGTGCCTTTCTTAACGGAAAGGAGCTGAAGCTGACTCCCATCGAGTTTAAGCTCCTCAGCCTCCTGGCAAGGAATACCGGGAAGGTGCTCACCCACACCTACATCACCCAGAACATCTGGGGAAGGAGCTGGGACAACGACATCGCCTCCCTGCGCGTCTTCATGGTGACCCTGCGCAAAAAGCTCGAGCCCTCGCCGGACTCCCCGGCATTTATCCAGACGCACGTGGGCATCGGATACCGGATGCAGAAGGTGGAATAAGGGGCGCCCGCCCGGCCTTACACGGCCGCTTTATATCTTCTCCTCTCTTTTCTCCTCTGGTTCAGGGCAAAAATGACGAGGGATATGATCGTGACCACATAAGGAATCGGAGCTACCAGGTTGGAATCCACGCCGGTCGCGGAAACCTTGATTCCAAGTGCCTGGGCAAAGCCAAAGACCAGTGCCGCCAGCATGGAGCCGAGCGGCTCCCCGCCTCCCATGGACTGCGCCGCAAGGGCGATAAATCCACGGCCGGCAACCATGTCCAAAGACCAGCCCATCGCGTAGTACATGGACATATAGGCACCGCCCATCCCTGCCAGAATGCCGCCGATCCCGATGGTGATGAAGCGGACCTTCGACACGCTGACGCCCACAGATGCAGCTGCATTGGGGTTCTCCCCGATGGAACGGATATTGAGTCCCAGTGGCGTCTTATAGAGCAGCACAGCGGTGAGCCACACCAGGAGGAAGGCCAGATAAGTCAGCAGGGAATGCCCGGAGAGAATCTTGCCGATCACCGGGATATCCCGGATCAGAGGAATCTGGATGCTCGGGATCTGCAGGTTCTTCGTGATCAGGGATGTCGTAGAGGTCAGAGCGCTCCCCATGGTGTTGTTGGTAATGATTTTCACAAGGAATATGGTGCCCCCGGAACCGATCATGTTGACGGCGGTACCTACCAGGATAATATTCGTTTTCAGTTTGAAAGCAAACACCCCCATCAGCAGGGCTTCCGCGAGCCCCACCCCCATGGCCACAAGGAGTCCGATCACCCAGCTCTTGCTCCAGAAGGCGGACAGTGAGCCAAACAATGCGGACATCATCATGATGCCTTCCAGACCGATATTGGAGATCCCGCCCTTTTCACCGATCACAGCTGCCAGCGTGGCAAAGAGAATCGGTGTGGCGATCCGGATAATGGAGAAAAAGAAATCCGTAGTCAGAAGTCTCATTTGCGTACCTCCTCTCCCGCACCGTTTCCGGCAAGCTCTTCCTTCGCGCTCCGTATCACCAGCTTCTGGCGATAGCCTGACAGGAACTGCTGAGCGGCAAAGAAGATAAAGATAACCGCCTGAATGATGCTAATCAGCTGCGACGGCACATCCGCATTGGTGGACATCAGCATGCATCCCTTGGTCAGGTAAGACATAAAGAAAGCTGCCAGCGGTACGAAGATCGGATTGTTGCCCGCCAGAATCGCCACCGTGATTCCGGTCCAGCCATAACCAGGCAGCGCGGACCAGTTGTAGACGTTATAGCGGCCGAGTATCTCGATGCCGCCGCCCATGCCGGCCAGGAAGCCGCCCATGACCTGGCATAAAATGATGATCACCGTCACGCTCATGCCGGAATACATGACAAACGGCTGGTTGATCCCCGTCATGCGAATCCCGTACCCCCACCGGGTCCGGTACATAAAGAACCAGCACAGGATAACCATGACGATTCCGACGACAAAGCCCCAGGAGAGTCTCGAGCCATTGTCGATCATCTGCGGGATCAGCGCATTATCCTGGAAGGGAAAGGTCTGAGTGATGCCCTTGCTGGTATCGGCCAGATGCGCTTTCATCAGGTAATTCACGAGATACATGATCACGTAATTGAGCATCAGGGAGTTGACCATCTCACTGACTCCAAGCCTCGCTTTTAGTACCGCCGGGATCAGCATCACCAAAGCGGATGCAAGAGCTCCCAGGAGAACAGCCGCGACGATCAGAAGCGGTCCCGGGAGCTTGACATAGATTGCCACTAGCGAAGAGACAAATGCCCCGAGCATGATGCCGCCCTCGGCTCCCAGGTTAAACTGGTTGGCCGCGAACATGATGCAGGTCGCAAGGCCGGTGAAAAGGATCGGAATCATGCCGGCCAGGACGTCGCTGAGGTTTTTCAGGCTGAAGGAGCCGTTTTTTCGAAAGAGCGGGCTGATCAGCATCTCCCTCATGGCCTCGAGGGACGAAGAGAACTTTTCCCCGAGCGTGGCCCCCTCCGAGCCGAAAAAGATCAGCAGAAATGCCACCAGAAGTCCGATCCCCAAGGCGGCCGCCCCGCGAATGATGCTGAACTTTATACTGTTCTTTTTACTCATGGCAAACCCTCCTGATTTCCTCCGGGTCCTGCTGTTCAATTCCAAGCATATACCTGCCCATCAGCTCATCGGTCAGTTCTTCAGTATCCTCAAAGTATGCCGCGATCTTTCCGCCGCACATGATGATCAGGCTGTCCGAGAGCTCCATGACTTCATTGAGGTCTGCAGAGATAAGAAGCACCGCGATCCCGGAGCGCGACAGCTCTACCAGCTTCTTGCGGATAAACTCCGTGGCGCCCACGTCAATTCCGCGGGTCGGCTGGTCGGCGATGATCAAAACGGGATCGTTGGAGAATTCCCGGGCGACCACAACCTTCTGGATATTGCCGCCGGACAGGCTTCCCACCTGCTGGGAGCGGTTCTTGCAAAGCACGGTGAAATCCCTGATCAGCTGTTCCGTCTTTTTATGAATTGCATTCATATTAAAGAGGAAGCCTTTGTTGAACTCCGGGGAACCGCTCCGGTCACTGATCAGGTTCTCCTCTATGGTGGCCGAAGAAGCTATGCCATAGAGCATCCTGTCCTCCGGCACCAGGGAGACGTGCTTCATCCGGATCTGGCGCTGGCCAAGTCCGATGAGGCTTTCACCGTTCACCTCAATTATGCCGCTGTTCGGGCGGGAGAAGCCAAACAGCATGTCAACCAGCTCTTTCTGGCCGTTTCCTTCCACACCGGCGATTCCCAGAATTTCACCCTTCCTTACGGAGAGAGAGACATGATCGAGCATCTTTTTGCCCCACTCATTGATGTAGGAGAGGTCCCGCACCTTAAGAACTTCACTCCCGGGCTGCGCCTTCTCCTTTTCCACCTTGAGAATCACATCCCGTCCGACCATCAGCCGGGAGATCTCCTGCGGGGTCACCTCACTGGTTTCATAGATCCCCATGGATCTGCCTCCCCTCAGAATCGTCATCCGGTCCGTGATCTCCATGATTTCCTTTAATTTATGGGAAATGAAGATAATGGAATACCCCTGCTCCTTCAGGTTCTTCAGCTGGGCAAAGAGCTCTTCAGTCTCCTGGGCTGTCAGAACCGCAGTGGGCTCATCAAGGATCAGGATCCTGGCTCCCCGCACCAGCGCCTTCAGAATCTCCACCTTCTGCTTCATCCCTACGGGGATATCCATGACCTTCGCATTCGCGTCGACCTGGAGGTTATACTTTTTGGCATATTCCTCCGTCAGCTCCACGGATTTCTTACTGTCGATAAACACGCCGGATTTCTTCGGAACCATGCCGAGAACCATGTTCTCCGCCACAGTCAGGCTGGGAACCAGCATAAAATGCTGGTGCACCATGCCGATTCTTTTGGCGATCGCAGCAGACGGCGAGGACAAGTGCACCCTTTCCCCATTTACCAGAATTTCGCCGGAGGTGGGCTGTTCCAGTCCGAAGAGCATCTTCATAAGTGTCGTCTTTCCCGCGCCGTTTTCTCCCATCAGCGCATGGATCTCGCCTTTCTTTACATTCAGGCTGACATCCTGATTGGCAATGGTGCCGTTCGGATATATCTTTGTGATATTCTTCATCTGAATGGCATATTCTTCACTCATCGCGCCGCAGCATTCCCTTTCTGTAGTCGTTCACTGTTATACAGGCATCTGTATCCTTCTGTCTGATACAGGTCTTTTCTCATAGGAAAATCTGTGAAGCGGATGTTCCTCATCCGCTCCACAGGGGTTCCTTATCGGCTCACAGGGGTTCCCTATTCTTTCTTTGCAGAAAGCACTGCAAGGAACCATGCCTCCGCTTTTACGGGCGGACGCTGTTGCGAAGGTCCTGGGCCTCCTTATTGCCATTCTCGTCGAAGGCGGAGGGAACGGTGATCTCGCCGCTGGAAACGGCATCGATCGCTGCTGCTACAGCCGCTTTCGTGTCATCGCTGGCCAGCTTGTCATAGTTCTTATCCGTCACGATGCCCACGCCGCCTTCTGCGATGCCAAGCTTCACATTCTGTCCGAACAGATCCTCGCCTGCGTCCCACTGGTCAAAGAAC
>CADCPJ010000228.1 GCA_902803245.1 uncultured Lachnospiraceae bacterium
CCCAGCTCATTTCCCACTATGATTCCCGCGGCGGCCCCTATGCCGTTGCACGCGCAGCAGACCAGGTCGCGGATAACCGAAGCGACGGAGTTGGCAGCAGCCGCGTCGGCGCTCATATGTCCGAGAATCGCCGTGTAGGAGGTAAAGCCCACTCCCCACAGCAAAGAGCCTCCAAGGAGCGGCAGGCACTGCCTGGCAAAGTCGGACGCAAGGCCCTTATTCCGCTCAAAGAGCCTGAGGAAATCAGGCCTTATATATCCGCTCCGCCGGCTGATCGCAGCGCATAAGACGAGCTCGATGAGCCGCGCGATCGTCGTGGCGAGTGCCGCCCCCCTCGCTTCCATGCGCGGGACCCCAAAAAAGCCGAATATGAAGACCATGTTGAACGCGATGTTCATGAGCACGGCGGCCGAGCTGATCCAGGCGCTTTGACCGACGTGGTCCGTGACCTTCATGACGGCAAGATAGCACTGTGAGATGCCCGCAAGGAGATATGACCACCCTGCGATCCTAAGATATGCGCTTCCGATCGCTTTTAGGGCCTCGTCTCCGGTAAAGGCGGACATGAGGACGCCCGGTGTAAACTCGCAGGCCAGGAAAAAGAGGATGGACACGGCTCCCGAGGAGCGCAGCATCAGGTGAAAGAGTCTCCTTATCGCATCATGGTCGCCCTTGCCGAAGTACTGGGCCCCGAGTATGGAGCCGGCGGCCGTGACCGCCATGACAATCATATTCTGGACGAACTGGATCTGAGAAGCAAGTGACACGGCCGTCATCTGCTCCTGCGCAATCCGTCCGAGCATCAGCGCGTCACAGGCGGCGACAAGCGCCAGCATGAGGCTCTGAAATACGATCGGTCCTGAGATCCGAAAGAGGCGGCCGTAAAATCTTCTGTTGTCTATAATCTCCGGAACACCTGAAGGCATCCTGCCTGCTCCCTCCTCAAAAAAGGTGGCAAAGGAGCTGCGTTCCTCCTTGTCACCTTGTGTAAGCGCAATCATTTCTTCTCATACCTGAAGCACAGCATCGTGATATCGTCGAACTGGTCCGCGCCGTCTTCGAAAGATGCGATGTCCTGCCTTAGTGTGTGGAGAAGCTCCCTGTTGGACAGGCCGCGGTGGCTGTTCAGGAAGGAGAGCATCCGCTCCGTTCCGAACTGCTCGTCAGCTTTGTTTGTCGCCTCCGGGACGCCGTCCGTGTACACAAAGAGTCTGTCGCCCGGCTCCAGATAAAATTCATGCTGTCTGAACGGAATGTCTTCCATGACGCCCACTCCCGGGGAGTGCTTGTAGACGACGAGCTCGAATTCCCCGCCGTTTCGGCAGATCACGGGGTGCTCGTGGCCGGCGTTCGCGGCGATGCCCTTCCCGGTGGATAGTTCCACGATCGCGATCCAGACCGTGACGAAGTACTCCGTGTCATTTTTCTTAACGAGTTCATTGTTTACATTGCAGAGCAGCTCCTCGGGGCTCTCGCCCATCAGGGCGCGGTCCTTGATCAGCGTCTTTGCGATCACCATGAAGAGAGATGCCGGAACGCCCTTGCTGGACACATCGGCCACAACGAGAGCCAGATGGTCGTCGTCGACGAGGAAATAGTCGTAGAAGTCTCCTCCGACCTCCTTGGCCGGCTCCATAAATGCCGAGAGCTCGATCTCGTCGTGTCCCGCAAATACGGGATCCGAGTCGGGAAGCATCTGCCGCTGAATCCTCGAGGCGACGTCGAGCTCCACCTCCACTCTCTTCCTCTCAGCAGTGATCATCTCGATCCTCTCCACATGATCATCGAGTTCTTCGGTGAGCTCGACGAAGTCGTCTTTTAACTGTCCGATCTCATTGTTCTTCACAATATGGGAAAGAACCGGTTTTGAGAGCGCCTTGTCCAGGTTTTCCCTGACCCGGGCGCTGTCCTTGTCCTCGGTATAGGAGCGGATATTCGTCGCGACTTTCTTTAATGGGCGGATGAAGAAGAAAAAGAGGTGGAACATAATAATCTGCAGCATGAGGAACTGGTAGAGCATCGAGTAGATCGTTCCGCTCATCGCGCTGTCGGATACATCCTTGTAGATTTTTTTCATATTGAAGGAGATGCCGACAAGGGCAGGCTGGTCCCCTGCCCATCCGAGGAAGGCATACTCATCGATGTAGTTTCCGCTCTCGTCCCGCCCGAAAGGATTCTCTTCAAACGACGCCTTGTCCCGCGCCTTCTCCACGGCCTCCCGCATGGCATTTTGCACATCCGGATCGTCCTTTGTCGACATGACCTTACCGAGGGGATAGATCTGATTGTATTCCATTCCCCTTACGGATCCGGGATCCGCTCCGCTGAACAGGAAGAACTGCTCCCCGTAAGGATTCTCTCCGAGGTCCGAATCCGTCACCACGGCATAGAGAAAGTCCGCGTTATAGTTCTTCTTGATCTCGTCGATCCTCGTGATCAGCCAGGAGTACGCGATCTCGGCATACAGTTTCTGATCCTCGGGAGGCAGGGCCTCAAGCTCCTCCTCCGTGGCGTAGTGCATAAAGAGACCGGGCTGATGCTGCCGAAGAAGCGCTTCCTTTTCATTCGTCGCACTCCCTTTCCGGAAATTCTCTTCGTACTCGATATCCAGCTCCGACGCGTGATCGTGCCAGTATTTGAGAAGCCAGTTGTACGCGGGAAATTCTTTGACGGCGTCGATCGTCTCGCCTGCGACTTCGCAGACATAATCGGTGATTCCTCTCTTGTTGGTCCTTATGGAGAGGCGATACTGCGAATTGTAAGTGAGCACTCCCATGAGGATCACGATAACAACAATCAGAGCATAGACCTGTCCGATCAGGCCGACTCTTTTTTTCACTATGTACGGTTTTCTTTTTCTCATTATCCAGGTATTCCCTCACACAGAACAATACTATCCCGATTATAATCAATCCCGGACGATTTCATCAAGAATCAAATGATCTTCACGGTTCCTGGCGGTATTGTACAATAGATGCATCCCGGCCATCAAGGACGGAAAACGGAAGGTCTTAAGCGAATGCGGATTGCGTTTCAAACTCCATACGTGTTAGAATACTCATGTTTTTAGTGTATATGGAAAACACAGCTAAGGAGGATTTTGAAAATGAAAAAACTATTGGCGGGTGTCCTCGCGGCATCGATGCTCCTTATGTCACCGCAGGCTGCTTTTGCCGGCAGCACGGCGGACGAGGATGTCGAGGGAAAGGTCGTTATCTACACTTCCATGTATCAGTTCGCCATCGACATGATGACGGACGCCTTAAAGGAGAAGTTCCCGAATCTTGACGTGGAATTCTTCTACGGCGGCACCGGCTCTCTGCAGACGAAGCTCGCGGGAGAGATGGGCCCGGACAAGACGGGCGCCCTCAGCTGCGATATGCTCCTTGTCGCCGAGCCGTCCTATTCCTTCGAGCTCATGGACTACGGCTATCTCGAGCCGATCCCGATCGAGGAGCCGGACAAGCTCTTAAGGTTCGCCTATGACAAGGACGGATACTGGTACTCGGTCCGCACGCTCAATATGGTTCTCGCTTACAACCCCGAGCTGTACTGCTATGATCAGGTTCCCCACTCCTTCAAGGACTTCGCCTATGACGAGAGCATGAAGGGCTTCATCTCGATGAGCGACCCCCTGACAAGCGGCACGGCGATGGCAGCTGTCACAGCCCTCTCCGACAAGTACGGCTACGAGTATTTCGACGCCCTCGGAAAGAACCAGGTGATGGTCGAGGCCGGTTCCACGGCCCTCGCCAAGCTCCAGACCGGGGAGTGCAAGGAGATCATGATTCTCGAGGAATCGGTCTTAAGAGCCCGCAAGGAGGACGGATCGAAGATCGAGGTCATCTATCCGGACGACGGCGTAGTCCTCATTCCGAGCACCGTGATGACGGTCGCCGAGGACAAGAGCGCGAACGCCAATATCGAGGCCTGCGAGGCCGTCACAAAGTGGTTCTTAAGCCCGGAGGGCCAGCACTACATCGTCGAAGCGTATATGCACAGCGTCCTTAATGGCTTCGATGAGATCCCCTACGACTCCATCAGCACGGACGACCTCATCGCCCGCGACCTCAAGGTCAACTGGGACAGGTGCTACCACGAGCGCGACGAAATCCGCAAAAAGTTCCAGGAAGCGGTGACCACCAACTGATCCTTTTCGGTCCGCTTTCCCTTAAAAGCACTAAGAAACAGATGATGAGAGCCGTCCCTTCCCGAGGCGGCTTTCTCTTTCATTTTCGATTTCTTTTTCGATTTCTTTTTCGATTTCTTTTTCGATTTCTTTTTCGATTTCTTTTTCGATTTCTTTTTCGATTTCTTTTTCGATTTC
>CADCPJ010000229.1 GCA_902803245.1 uncultured Lachnospiraceae bacterium
AAGCCGCTTCAGGATCTGTCTTTAGCCGCCGAGCAGGTCGATGCGGGCAACTACGATGTCTCGCTGAACTGCGACCGGGACGATGAGATCGGGAGGCTCTCCCGCACGTTCAACCTCCTGGTCACCCACTTAAGGACGTATATTCGCGGGCTGAAGGACCTCGCCTACGGTGACGCGCTCACCGCCGTGAGGAACAAAGGCGCATTTGACATCGTGATGAGCAAGATCGAGGAGCAGATCGATGACCCGGACAGGGAGAACCCTGTGTTCGCTGTCTGCTTCTTCGACTGCAATAACCTCAAGCAGATCAACGACACCTACGGCCACGACAAGGGGGATCTCTATCTGCAGAGGTCCTGCAAGACGATCTGCCAGGTGTTCGCCCACAGCCCGGTGTTCAGGATCGGCGGCGATGAGTTTGCCGTACTCCTGCAGCATGAGGAGTACGCACACAGGGACGAGCTGATTACCGTCTTTGACCAGCAGTGCTTTGATTT
This sequence comes from uncultured Lachnospiraceae bacterium, assembly GCA_902803245.1. Lineage (GTDB taxonomy): Bacteria > Bacillota > Clostridia > Lachnospirales > Lachnospiraceae > Chordicoccus. The sequence continues at coordinate 498 of CADCPJ010000229.1, forward strand.
GAGGGCGGTGGCCGACAATCCCTGGGAGAAGGTCAATGTGGCGAGGGGCATGGCCGTGTACGATCCCGATAGCGGAGAAAACGTAAATGACGTCATTCGCCGCGCGGACAGGATGATGTACGAGAACAAGCGGAAGACGGATCACGGCTCTTCGGGAAATTCCGGGGAGGAGGTATGAATAAGATGAACAAACCGGATACACTAAGAGGCGTCGTCCCGGCAACAGTGACGCCGTTTCGCGATGACGAGAGTATCGACGAAGGGGCCCTGGTCCGGCTCCTTAAGTGGAACATGGACCAGGGGGCGGACAGCTTCTTCATCGGCGGCAGCTCGGCGGAGTGCTTTCTCCTTAGTCCTTCGGAGCGGATGGAGATCTTTGAAGCCGCTGCCAGGATGCTGGACAGGGCTTATATGGTCGCACACGTGGGAGCCATTTCCACAAGAGAAGCGAAGGAATATGCCGTCTTTGCGCGAAATCTCGGATATGACGCGGTCGCGGCCACCCCTCCGTTTTATTACGGCTTCGGCCCGGAGGAGATCTATTCCTATTATGCGGAGATCGCGGATGCGGCGGGTATGCCGGTGATCATCTACAACTTTCCGGGAAATACCGGAAAGCACTTCGATCTTTCGTGCCCCGCGACGAGAAGGCTCTTTGAGAGCGACTTCATCCTCGGCGTGAAGCACACCAATCAGGTGGTCTATCAGCTGGAGAGGATCAAAAAGCTGAACCGTAAGCTCATCGTCATGAACGGCTTCGACGAGACCATGACGGCGGGGCTTGCGCTCGGGGCGGACGGGTCCATAGGCAGCACTTTCAATTTCATGTATCCGCACTACAGGATGATCTATGACCTGTTCCACGCTCACGAGACCGAAAAGGCGCTTGAGCTGCAGGTCCGGGCGAATACCATCATGAATGCCCTGTGCGACGCGGGCCTCATCCCGGCGATCAAGTACATCCTGTCCGTGATGGGGATGGATGTGGGAAGCGCGAGGCACCCGTTCCGTCAGCTGACAAATGACCAGAAGGCGGAGCTCGAAAAAGTGGTGAAGTCCAATCTTCTGACCTGAGGAGACGAAAGAAGAAACTGTAGAGGAAACTTTTAAGCTGCGGCGGCCTTGAAAGGGCACGGAGATTACAGAGAGGACTTTCAGGCTGCGGCGGCCTTGAAGGGCACCGGACTTAAGCCGGAAAAGGACTTGAGCCGGAAAAGGACTTAAGCCGGAAAAAGCGGAGAGGCACTTGCGAAGGAGGAGAGATATGAGAGCACTGTTTATCGGCGGGACCGGTACGATCAGCGCGGCGATCGTAAGGCGACTCGCCAAAGACGAGAACTGGGAAGTGTGGCTGATCAACCGGGGCACGAGGACGGACGCTGTCCCTAAGGGGGTCCGCGTCATAAAAGCGGACATTCATGACGAGGCGCTTGTCGCTGAGAAGATAAAGGACATGACCTTCGACGTGGTGAGCGACTTCATCGCATTTACGCCGGATGCGGTTGAGAGGGACTACCGGCTCTTTAAGGGCAGGACGTCACAGTATATGTTCATCAGCTCGGCTTCCGCCTATATGAAGCCGGCGGCGAGCTACATCATCACGGAGGGCACCACGCTTGCGAACCCGCACTGGGAGTACTCGAGAAACAAGATCGCCTGCGAGGAATTCCTGATGGAGAAGCTCAGGACCGAGGCATTTCCCGTGACGATCGTGCGCCCGAGCCACACCTACGACGAGCGGCACGTGCCGCTTGGCGTCCACGGCAGGAACGGCTCCTTTCAGGTCATAAAGAGAATCCTGGACGGCAAGCCCGTCATCATCCAGGGGGACGGGACATCTCTTTGGACTGTCACATGGAACGAAGATTTCGCCGTCGGCTACACGGGACTTATGGGCAACCGGCACGCGATCGGCGAGGCCTTCAACATCACGTCGGATGAGACGCTGACCTGGAACCAGATCTACCGGACGATCGCGGACGCATTGGGGAAGGAACTGAAGCCCTACCATGTCTCGGCGGATTTCCTGTCCGCCTGCGGTGAAAGGTTCGGCTATGACTTTGAGGGCAGCCTGACCGGGGACAAGTCCGTGTCGGTCGTCTTCGACAACAGGAAGCTGAAGAACATCGTCCCTTGCATGGGAACGCATGTGCCGTTCAACAAGGGCGTGCGGATCGCGCTGGACTATGTGCTGTCTCACCCGGAGTGCCAGGTGGAGGATCCGGAATTTGACGCGTGGTGCGACAATGTCATAGAGGTCCTGGAGGAAGCAAAAGAGAAAATGGCCATGAAGGCCATCTGAACGCGAAAAAGGTGACAATGGGGACAGTCCCCATTGTCACCTTTTTGTGCTGCGGGGCCGTGCCTGTGATGCTCAGGCCGCGTGCCTGTGGTGCCATATCACGTCTTTGTGATGTCGCGGATCCAGATCCCCTTCCTCACCATGATGAAGCCGATGAAGCACTTTATGAGGTCGACCATCTGGACGAGGAAGAAGATCTTCAGGATGTCGAAGTCCGTGAAGCGGACCAGCAGGAAGGCAGCCGGGAGCGAGGCGATCCACACGAAGCAGGAGTCGAAGAGGAACGTGATCCCCGTCCTTCCGCCGGAGCGGAGAGTGAAGTAGGCTGCATTGACATAGGCGTAGATGGGCATGCACACGGCGCTGATGCGGATGAGCCCCGTCGCGATCCTTCTCACCTCGTCCGACGTGTTGTAGATCCGGGGGAAGGGCCCGGATACCAGAAAGAGCAGGGCACCGAAGAGGAAGCAGATGAGGACGGAGAAGAGGCTGAGTCTCTCCGCGTCCCTTCTCACAGTGGAAAAATGACCCTTTCCGAGCTCGTGGCCGAGTATGATCCCGATCGACACGCCCATGGCGATGAAGGCGACATTTCCCACGTTGGAGATCGTGCTGTTGATGTTCGTGGCGGCGACCACATCGAGGCCTTTTCTGGAGTAGGTCTGGGTCAGCGCGGCCATGCCGGCGGCCCACAAGGACTCGTTGACAAGAAGCGGGAAGCCCTTCGCAATGCAGTTCTTTAAGAGCTGGGAGGGAATGCGGAAGCTTGTGTAGGCTCCGACGATGAACGGATGCTTCTCCTTGTGGGTGTGGGTCCACACGATGAGGATTGCCATTTCCACGAAGCGCGAGGCGACCGTCGCGAGGGCGGCGCCGACGACCCCGAGGGCCGGCGCCCCGAATTTGCCGAATATGAGGATGTAGTTGCCTGTAAGATTGACGGCGACCGCGACCACGGACGCCACCATCGGGACCACGGTCTCGCCTTTGGAGCGAAGCGTCGTCGAGTAGACCTGGCTCAGCCCAAAGGGAAGAAAGCCGAAGAACATCACGAACAGGTAGTCCTTCGCAAAGCGGAGCGTCATCGCGGGATCCCCGCTTCCGCTGTCCCCGTGCAGATAGAGCTCGATCAGCCTTGTGTCGAAGATTCCGAAGATGAGGAGGCCGAGGATGAGCAGGATGGCGACGAGGCCGATCTGCATGCGGAAGGTGTACCGGATGCCCTCCTCGTCCTCCTTTCCGGCAAACTGCGCGGTGAAGATGCCGATTCCCGACAGTCCCCCGAAGATGCACAGATTCCAGACAAAGACGAGCTGGTTGACGATCGCCACTGCCGACATCGGGTCGGTGCCGACCCGTCCCACCATGATGTTGTCCAGCATGCTCACGAAATTCGTGATGCCGTTCTGGATCATGATGGGGATGGCGACGATCATCACCTTCTTGTAGAAATGGGTTCTCTCTCTGGTCAGAAACATGCCGGTACCTCTTTGAAGCTGCTGACGAAACTTACCTCCGAAAGGACGTCTTTAGTGCGCCTTATAAGAAAAGCGTTTCGTTTTCCCTGCCGCCCTCCTTATCCGGCGCCCGGTCCGATGTATCGGATGCACATCATGGTCAGGTCGTCGAACTGGGCGGCATTTTTGACAAATGAATTGATGTCGGAGCGAATGAACGGGAGGAGCTGCTTCGGCGGCAGGTCCTTTCCTTCGTTCAGGGCTTTGATCATGCGGTCCGTTCCGTATTGGTTGTTGTCCGCGTCGGTGGCCTCGGGAACCCCGTCCGTGTAGAGGAAGAGGGAGGCGCCCGGCTTTAAGGTGAAGGAATATTCGCTGTAGGACATGCCTTCAATGCCGCCCACGACGAATCCGTGCTTCGCCTTCATGAGCGAATAATCTCCGCCCGTCTGGCAGATCGCCGGGTACTCGTGGCCGGCGTTGGACGCGGTGACCACGCCGGTCTTTAAGTCGAGGATGCCGAACCAGACCGTCACGAACATATCGGCAAGCCCCATGGAGCAGATGGATTCATTGGACAGCTCCAGCACGCGGGCCGGCGAGTTGCCCATGTTCGCGAAGTTGTCGATGATGATCATGGAGGACATCATGAAGAGGGCGGCCGGGATGCCTTTTCCGGACACATCCGCCATCACGAGGGCCAGGTGATCGTCGTCGATGAGGAAGAAATCGAAGAAGTCGCCTCCCACCTCCTTGGCCGGATCCATGGTGGCGTAGATTTCGAAATCGTGCCGCTCCGGATAGGGAGGGAAGAGGTTCGGGAGCATGCTCTCCTGGATGTTGTTGGCGACGGACAGCTCCGTGGCCATGCGCTCCCGCTCGGCGGTGGCATGGATGAGCTCCTGCTCGGAGTCGGAGATATCCAGCTCCATGGCGGCCAGGATGCCCGAGAGCTCCTCGAATTCGTCGCCGGTATCAAGGCGCAGGTGTCCGAAATAGAAGTCGTCGATGGTCCCGTCCGCTTTGTCCGCGGCGTAATTCTTTGCGGTCTCCGCGATGGAAGCGATCGGGATGAGAAGCCTCTTTTTGATCACGTGGGCCGCATAGAGGCAGACGATAAGGAGCGCCGTGCCGGAGGCCAGGAAATAAAGTCCCACCGCGGCCGGCGTGACGACGGCCCCGTGCCCGTTCGAGTTGAGATAGACTATGAGAATGAGAGCGGTCATGACGGATACGCCGATGGCGCTCACGATGACGAGCAGGTAGCAGGCCCGCGCGATGGATCTCCGCTTGACATACTTTTTCCGTCCGGCGACGGATACTCTTAAAGAATCATTTTTGTGGTTCATCCGTTTGTTCCCTTCACCTGAACGTTCAGCGAAGCCCTGCAGGAAGGTGTGTCCCTGCTGATGGCGGTTATGACGCAGCTTCCGCTCCCCGCCGCGGTGACGAGCCCGCTTTGAGTCACTGCGGCCACACTGCTGTCGGACGAGGTCCATTTAACATCGGGGAAGCCTGCATTTGCCGGGGAGACCCTGGCCTTCAGCTGATAAGATCTCCCGACCGGGAGGCTTAAGGGATTCTTCCTGCTCAGCTTCACCTTGGAGACGTGTATGCCGAAGCCGTTGTCGAGCGCTGTCAGGTGCCATTTTTTGATGAGCCTGATGACGCTTCTGTCGTATGCGGGATCCGTGCAGTAGCCGTTAATCCGGACTTTCGCGATGGTACGCTTGTAGCTGGCGTTGCCGATCACGTCCTTCCGGTACTTGTATGCGCCGCCGGGGAGCTTTGCCCAGCTCATAAACATCACGTAGTCGACGAGGCACTGCTCCACCGAGTCGTAGATCCGGAAGCTGTCCGTGATGTGGGTGAGAACGCCGCCGTACCACTCGGGTGTCTTTTTCATATAGCTCCTGCCCGGCCAGACGGTTTTCCCGGCCCAGGTGTCATTCAGCATGCTCGTCTTCATGCCCAGGTGGTTGTTGTACCGGATCATGGAGGCCGTGTTCGGATCCGAATATCCCCCGTACCCCGTCTCCAGGATGCACTGTGCGGCGAGGACGGACGGGAGGTAGTTAAAGCGAAGGCCGACCTTCCGGGCGATTGGCCGGATCATGCGCACATACTCCTCCTCGGTTTTGAAGCGGTAGCCGCTCAGACTCTTCTCATTTGCCGTGGAGATTCCCGCCTCTGCGGTCACAGCGCCGGCAAGAAGCATGACAGAGCAAAGGGCGATTGATATAAGATGGATTATTTTTTTCATAGTGAGAATATTATACGCACAGAATTCAGCTTACTTCAAGTGAATCAGGCTGAGGATAGTGAAATGATGGTTGCCCTTCCCGCGCAAAATCACTTATAATGTACTGATAAACACAAAAAACAATCTATCGAGGTGATGAGATGAAGAAGACAATCCTTGCATCGATCCTTACAGCCTTATTTCTGACTTCTGCGATCGGTGTCTGTGCCGATGATTTCGATATTGTCTATGAGGACTCCGGTGTCTACAGCGGGAGCGCCGGGGAAGAGGCTTATGATCCGGACAAGTCCGAGTTCTTTGAGAAGGGCGCGGGCGATCTCCTTGAGGAACTGGCCGGCGCCGTGACGGGCAGCGCTTCCGGTTCCTCCGGCACTTCGGAATCTGCCGGCGCTTCGGAATCCGCAGGTGCCGCAGAATCCGCCGCCGCTTCTTCCGGCAGGGACGCCGGCGCATCTGAAGAGGAGGACCTCCCGGAAGGGATGTGCCGGAGCTACTTAACAGGTGAGGTCGTTCCCGTCGGGATCGGCCGCTCCCGCCCCATGGCCCTCATGATTGAAAATGACCTCGAGGCAGCGAAGTGGCAGCGAGGCACGGGCTGCGCCGATGTCATGTATGAGGCGAGAGTCGAGGGAGGCATTACCCGCCTTGAGGCGATCTTCGAGGACTACAAGGACGCGGAGATGCTCATGCCGATCCGCTCCTGCAGGCCCCAGTTCCTTTTCTACTCCAGAGAATTCAAGGCTTTCTACGGCCACTACGGCCAGGTCATCTACGCGGTACAGATCCTCCAGATGCCGGAGACTTATGACGTCGCGGGACTTCCCTACGGCGAGAGCGGCCAGGAATACCAGCTGCTCGACGGAAGCAGCGCCTACAGGCGGGACCACGAGGGCGTCACCGGTATCTACACGAATTATCCCATGCTCCACAGCTTCTTTGCGGACTGCGGCTGGGGCCTCGATTACCCCAAGGACTATAAGGGGCACTACCGTTTTGCGGCGGACGGCGAGGAGGAAGAACTGCCCGAAGGAAAGGACGCGCTCGTCGTGATTCCGGGATTCGTGAGCAATCACGCGAGATTCGACTACAACATGGCTGACGGCCGCTACTACCGCTCGGAGTTCGGCGATCCCCAGGTGGACCACCTGACGGGCGAACAGCTCGCCTTTGACAACATCCTGATCCAGATCGGCCCGTCCTATTCCTTCGACGGGAAGTATCTCTTCACGGATCCGGTCAATGAAGGGAAGGCCGGCGAGGGCTGGTACATCACGCGGGGCAAGGCAATCCCCGTCACCTGGCAGAAAGAGAACTGGAGCGCATCGGATCCGGTGATCGACACCGTGACCGCCGCGAATTACCAGTTCGACATCCGCGACTGCGACTTCAACGTGACCCGTTACTACGACGCAGACGGAAATGAGATCACCCTGAACCAGGGCAAGACGTTCGTGGAGATCGTCCGCGACGAAGACGCCCCGAAGCTCGTGATCTCCGACGACCCGGATATCGACACATATGTCATTGACAGTATGTGATATGATATACAAGGCAACTCACCAATTCTCCAAAACATGATTTTAACCAGGAGGAAAACCGCATGAAAATGAACAAAGTGCTACCTGTGCTCACCGCCGCAGCTCTTCTTGCCGGCGCTTCGATGAACGTCGCGGCTGATGATTCGAAGGAGCTTCGCCTGGCCTGGAGCAAGGACATCCAGACCATGGACGTGCACAAGACGACCGACAATTATCAGATTCCGCTCAGCGTCTTTGACCGCCTCCTCGAGGTGCAGGTGAACGACGACGGGAGCACGGAGCTCGTGAAGAGCATCGTGGACGACTATTCTGTCTCCGACGACGGACTTGTGTATTCCTTCACTCTGCGCGACGGGATCCTGTTCTCCGACGGATCCGCCCTCACCTCTGAGGACGTGGAGGCGACCTTCAACCGCATGTTTACGCTCCCCGAGAGCGTGCAGACGGATTTCACCACCTGCATCAAGGGCGCCCAGGCGATTCTGGACGGCAAGGCGGACAGCCTGGAGGGATTCCACATAACGGACGATCTCCATTTTGAAATCACTCTGGAAGAGCCCTTTGCAGGCTTCCTCTCCGTCCTCGCGACGCCGACCTGCTGCATCATGAGCAAGGACAATCTGGAGGAGGCAGGCGACGACTTCGGGCAGGTTCCGGAGAAGACCATCGGGTCCGGCGCCTACAAAGTGACGGAGTGGATCAGGAACGACAGCGTGACGCTCGAGAGAAACCCCAACTACTGGGGCGAGCCCGGCAGCGCGGAAAAAGTCGTGATCAAGGTCTATCCGGAACCGGCTTCCATGAATATGGCTTTCCAGGCAGGGGACATCGACATCCTCGACTGCGACTTCATCGACGCGTCCATCATCTCTTCCACCTATGAGACGGCTTATGCGGACAAGATGATCGCCATCAACCGCCTGGGCTCCTACTTCATGGTCACAAACAACGCCGTAAGCCCCATGAACGACGTCCGCGTAAGGAAAGCGATCCAGATGGCACTCGACCGCGAGTCCATGATCAGTGCGCTCTTTAACGGCATGGGAACCCTGATCGACGGCATCTATCCTGCGGGCTCCATCGGCTTCACCGAGGCCAACCAGGGCTGGCTGAAATACGATCCGGAAGGCGCGAAGGCCCTCCTTAAGGAGGCCGGCTATGAAAACGGCTTCGATCTCGAGCTCTCTGAGAACGCCAATGCTTCCTCGAACGTCAAGAACGTCCTTCAGATCATCGAGCAGAACCTGCAGGCAGTGGGAATCAACGCTCACATCGAGAGCTACGACGAGTCCAGCTGGATCGCCGAGCGCAAGACCGGCAACATGGCTTCCTTCGTCGGAGTGTGGACACTTGACTACAACGATCCCTCCAACATCATCGATGTCTTCTACGGCACGCCCGAGAGCACGCGCGGCCGCTCCATCAACTATGCCGATACGGATGTCATGGGCCGCGTCATAGCCGCCCGCGCGATCATCGATGAGGATGAGAGGCTTGCCGAGTATGCGGCTCTCGAGAAGAAGATCGTGGAAGAGGATGCTGCCTGGGTGCCGCTCTTCTCACTGCAGCACCGCTATGTGTTGAGCGACAAGATCGAGAAATTCGTGCCGCACTGGGCTGGCTACAGCGATTTCAATATTCTCGGCGTTACTTTAAAATAATCGGAAATGACGAAAGAAAGAGCGGGCGCTTTGCATCGCAAAGCCCGCTCTTTCTTATGATTCGCTAAAGGGGAGCTTTCGGTATGAAACGTGTCTTGGGACGCCTCATCAGTATGATTCCGGTTCTGCTCGGTGTGACGCTGCTGATCTTTATCATGCTGCGGATTGTGCCGGGAGACCCGGTGTCCGTCCTCCTTGGAGAGCACTATTCCCAGCAGACGATCGAGCGGCTGACGCGGGTGATGAATCTCGACAAGCCGCTCTTTGAGCAGTTTCTGTCCTATGTGGGAGGAGCTCTCCGCGGGGATCTGGGAGTGAGCTACGCCATGAAGGAGCCGGTGACGAAGCTGATCCTCGATGCGTTCCCCCATACGGTGAAGCTCGCACTCATGGCGGCGGCCATCGCGTGGGTCATCGGGCTCATCGCCGGGATTATCTCGGCGGTACATGAGAACAAGGCGCCGGACCGCATCTTCATGGCATTTTCCCTCATGGGCGTCTCCGTGCCGATCTTCATGAGCTCCCTGGTCCTGCAGTATCTCCTGGCTTTCAAGTGGAAGATCCTGCCGCTGACCAGCAACGGAAGCTGGGTCTCGATGATCCTCCCCGCAATTGCGCTCGGGTGGAACAGCGCGGGAAGCATCGCCCGCATGACGCGGTCGAGCCTCGTCGATGTCCTGCAGGCAGACTACATCGACACGGCCAGGGCAAAGGGGCTCACGAAGTGGGCGGTCATCCTGGGACACGCCCTGAAGAATTCCATGCTGCCCGTGATCACGATGATGGCCCTGCAGCTGTCTTCCATGATGTCCGGGGCCGTGATCACAGAGAGCATCTTCGCGATCCCCGGGATCGGAAGGCTGGCGACGCAGGCGATCCAGAACAGGGATATGCCGCTTCTGCAGGGCACCATTCTCTTCACGACGGTGCTTGTCATCCTGGGAAAC
>CADCPJ010000230.1 GCA_902803245.1 uncultured Lachnospiraceae bacterium
CTGAAACCACTCGCCGATATACGCGACAGCCCCCATCGCAAGTCCTCCTCCCTGAATGCGCTATTTAAGGTTCCCGGCTTACCGGTACCTCCCGCCATGGAGCACCATACTTTGTCTCCTCAAACCTGTAAGGCGCCTGCGCCGCCTTCTTCCGTATCTGAAGGCGGCCTTTTAAACCGCTGGTATAATGTCTGCGGCGCCATGACATGATTATACATCAAAAAGAAAAACCGGAACATCCGTCATTTACAGGCGGGTGTTCCGGTTTCTTAATTATTTTTGCAGATTCCCGTTGGCGGACGGATCCTTCTCAAACGGCGGCCGGTCGAACGCCGCATAGGGCGCCTTCAGCTCCTTGAGGTTCTTGATCGTCCCCGTGGGCTGAGCCTGGGTCTTGATCTCCGTGGAGTGCTCAAGCTTGCCGGCCCAGCGAAGTCTTGACCTGTCCTGCTCCTCTTTCGAGAAGGTCACGCGGATCTTTCCGTCGACCAGGGTGAGCTCGCCGTGGCTTCCGCAGACCACACAGTCCACGCTCTTTGCGTCGTGGGACACCTGCAGGAGCCTCGTGTGGCACACCGGGCAGACGCCCTCCTCGTCGCCTCTCCATTTCAGCCGCTCTTCTTCCGTCTCCGCATTCAGGGAAGAGACGAGGTTCTGCCCGACTTTCGTCATGCGGTCCATCATCTCCGGATAGCCAAGAACGGATTCATGTGCCATCGCCCCGTAGTATTCCACCGCGTCAATCACATCGATTCCCCAGGGGAATGTGAATTCATACATCATGGGCAGTGTCAGAGCGATCCAGTTCTCCGTCATGGCGCCGCCGACGGAGATGAGCGCCGCCGAGCGCTTCTTGAAGGAGCGCACGTCCGGAAGCTTCTCCTCGGGCTTTCCGGCCGCTTTTCCCTCTTCGTAGGCCGCCTTCCGGAATGTGATGTCATGGCTCGGTCCGATGCGGTCGCAGATCGTCTTGAATCTTCCCGTCACCGATGTCTCATAAGTGGGGCAGGCCAGGATCAGGCCGTCGGACTGCATGACGCATTCATCCAGGATGTCAAAATCGTCGTGCCGGACGCAGTAACCGCGGCCCCTGCCCGTGATCATTCCGATCACGCAGGAGATGCAGCCGTTGCAGTTTGTGATATCGAGGTCGTCCGCCCGGATAAATGCCGTCTCGCAGCCGGCCTTCTCACATTCCATCAGGGCGTGCTTCACCATGATGTCGCAGTTGCTCATTTTTCTTCCGAATGAAATTCCAAGCACTTTTTTTGCCATAGAGTTTTATCCCTCCTCATCATCTTAAGTCAATCAGGCTTTCTTCGCGGCCTTCTTGACCTTCGCCTGCTGCTGATATGTGTCGTAGCCGATGGATGCCATGAGGATGATGCCCTTCACGACGTACTGGGAGTTGACGTCGAGGCCGATCATCTGCATGCCGTTCGTCAGAACGCCCAGGATCAGGCAGCCGACGACAGCGTCCGCAACGCGTCCCGCACCGCCGATGAACGAGATTCCGCCGAGCACGCAGGCCGTGATCGCGTCGAATTCGACGCCCGGTCCGATGTTGGAGCTGGCGGAGCCGCCGCGGGAGGTGAGGATGATGGAGGAGATGCCGAAGAGCACTCCTGCCAGTGCGAAGGTGAGAAGCTTGATCTTCGCAACATTGATACCGGCAAGTCTCGCCGTCTCAGGGTTTCCGCCGACCGCGTAGATGAAGCGGCCGAAGCAGGTCTTGGAGAGGATGAAATGAATCACGAGTGCCACGACGATCGTGATGATGATCGGCACATTGATCGGTCCGAGGCGGCCCTGGCCGATGGCGAGGTACGCCGGATCAAAGTTGTAGAAGGACTTGGAGCCCGACAGGATGAAGGAAATGCCCTTAAACATCGTCATCGTGGCCAGGGTCACGATCATGGGATGTATTCGCAGGACATTCGCCATAAGTCCGTTGAAGCCGCCGAAAACAATACCGATCACGATGCCGAGGATGCAGGCGACGGGAACCGGAACTCCCTTCTCCATGAGGAGGGCGATGCCGACGCCGATCACTGCGATGATCTGTCCGACGGACAGGTCCGTTCCGCCGCTGATCATGATCATGGCCACGCCGATGGTGGCGACGATGAAGTACGCGTTCTGGTTCAGGATGTTCAGAAGGTTCCTGAAGGAGCGGAAATTCGGAGAGAGAATCGCGAAGACCACAATGATCAGGACCAGGATGAGCCACATCATATTGCTCTTAATAAAGCTTTTCAGTTTTGAATTTTCCATAATTCACTCCTTCAGTCGATCGATGCCATAGACAAAATGGTTTCCTGGGAGAAGTCAGGGCGCAAAAGCTCACCGGTGATCTTTCCCTCTGAGAGTACGATGATACGGTCGGACATTGCGAGCAGCTCCTCCATATCGGAGCTCACCATGATGAGGGCCTTCCCCTCGCTCGCGAGCTGGTTCATGAGCGCGTAGATCTCCGCTCTCGCCCCGACGTCGATGCCGCGGGTCGGCTCGTCGAATATGATGATCTCCGTGTCCGCCAAAAGCACCTTCGCGAGGACGACCTTCTGCTGATTGCCGCCGGAGAGGTTCCTGACCAGCTGCTTCACGGAAGGCGTCTTGATGTTCAGCATGTCCTTGTACTGTTCCGCGGCCTTCGCGATCTTCCTGTTGTCAACAAGCCCGCCGGTCGTGAGGGAATAGATGTTTCCCATGCTGATATTCCACTCGATGGTCTGGTTGAGGAAGCAGCCCTGCATCTTCCGGTCCTCTGGGATGAGGCCGATGCCGCAGCGGATCGCATCCTCCGGGCTCTTGATGTTCACTTCTTTGCCGTTCACGAGCACTTTTCCGCCGAGCTTCTTGTCCGCCCCGAAGATCACGCGCATGAGCTCCGTTCTTCCGGCTCCGACGAGGCCCGCAACGCCGAGGATCTCGCCCTTCTTCAGCTCAAAGGAGCAGTCGTCGTTCACATAGCCGCTGACATGTTCCACTTTGAGGATCACTTCCTCTGTCGCGCAGCTGCTTCTCGGGCCCTCCGACTTCAGCTCTCTTCCGACCATCAGCGTGATCAGCTGATCCCTGTCGGTCTCCGACGTGTTCACGGTCGTCACGTACTGGCCGTCCCGCATGATGGTGACGCGGTCGGTCACCGCGAAGAGCTCCTCCATGCGGTGGGAGATGAATATGATCGATGTTCCCTTCGCCTTCAGCGCCGCGATGATCTTGTAGAGGTTGTCCACCTCCGCCATCGTGAGCTGGGCCGTGGGCTCGTCCATGACGATGATCTTCGGATCCTTGGAGATCGCCTTCGTGATCTCCACCAGCTGCTGCTTCGCGGGCGGCAGTGAGCCGACGAGCGCCTTCGGATCCAGGTTGATGTTGTAGCGGTCAAAGATCTCCTGTGCCACGCGGACCTGCTGCTTCATGTCCACGATGCCGTGCATCTGGGCTCCGAGGCAGACATTCTCGGCCACGGTGAGTCCGGGAATCAGGTTGTATTCCTGGTAAATGACCTCCACGCCGTGCTCCCTTGCGCTCAATGGAGTCATGTGCTCAAAGGTCTGGCCGTCCAGCTCGATCATTCCCTCGTCATTTTTCACTGCTCCCGAGAGAACTTTGATGAGTGTCGATTTCCCGGCTCCGTTCTCTCCAAGGAGTGCGTGCACCTCGCCCTTATAGACGGTCAGGTCCACCTTGTTGAGAGCGACGACGCCGGGGTAGAACTTCGAGATGCCCTGCATCTTCAGTATTGCTTTCTGTTCCATACGCGTCTCCTTCATCTTTCGTAACTATTCAGCACCCCCAGCATTCGGGACGCTTTGCGTCCCTCATTGTGGGCGTTCAGAGACGCTCCGCGTCTTGTCCGCC
>CADCPJ010000231.1 GCA_902803245.1 uncultured Lachnospiraceae bacterium
CTGTTCTCCTTATCTGCTGCGATACAGCCTCTTCATATCAGAGCGAGCCTCCGTCTCCCGGCGCTGATCGGGATGCGCACCTTACCGGTATATCTTTCTGCGAATGAGCCCGATGATGAGGAACAGTGCTCCGAAGCCCGCAAGCACCCATACCGGCCACCACAGCTGTCCGGTCTGCGGCAGGTTCGGAGTCGGCGTCCGGTCGGGAGGGGTCGGCGTCCGATCGGGAGGAGTCGGCGTCTCCTCCTCTACATCGCTGCTGCCGGTTCTTAAGGGGATCTTCTGCTCCTCCCCCTCGTAGGTACTTCCCGTCTTTTTCGGAGGATTCTCCTCCGTCTCGTCGGGCACGTCAAGAACGGTCTTCTTGTTCTCGCCGTTCTCCTCTTCGATGAGCCTTAAGATTGTCTTGTGGGACTCGATCTCCTCTTCCTCATCCACTCTAAGGTGCTTTCGGTATCTGTTTGAGAAGGTGAAAACCGCATCGCTCACCAATGGTCCGTTCGCGCTCCCGACATGAATCGTCTTTTCCGCGACGACGAGCTTGTCTCCCTCCCTCTTCACACTGTATTTGAGGAAATACTTTGTCGGGTCATAGTCGTAGTTGCCGTCGCCCGGGATCTCGGAGACAGTGTAGTAGTAGTCTCCCTCCCTCGCAAACTCGATCTTTCCCACTTCAAATGTACCGGAGCCTTCCACCTGGAGAATCATCTCCGTCCCGGTCTTGCTTTCAACATTTCCTCCCTGATCCAATGAACCGGTGCTGTTGACCGGCATAGGATAGGACGGATCGAGAGCGGTGAAGGCAAATTCGAAGACGGATATCTTCATGTACTCCATGGAAGTATTCGACGCCTTCGACTTTCCGCCGGGGATGGCGATCGTCTTTACCACTTCCGGGACCGCCTCGGTCACAGGTTCAAGAGGGGACACCCCCTCCACCTTCGGAGAGGCGTCCACGTCGTAGATGTATGTATCTCCGTCCTTACAGGGAATGGTCACGAGAAAAGGCTTTAATGTCTGATAGCCGTCTGCCGCTTCCCTCTCCACCACAAGATAGACGCCCAAAGGAAGCCCTGTGAACTCCGCCCTGCCGTATCTGTTCACCTGCTGCGTCACACCGGTGATGTTGCGGGCATCCGCGTAGGCCGAAACGCTTGCGGCAAGTTCCGGGTCAGACAGATCCGTTCTCCCGCTTAAGTCAAATGAAAAATCCGGCCTGCCGAATTCTCCCACGGGAAGGAATGCGTATTCTCCGTCAAAGGAGAGCCCGGCGATCTGCAAAAGCTCAAGCGTGCCCCCGCCGACAGCGCCCTCGGTCGTCTTGTCCATAAGATGGACGCGGATCGACGAAGATCCGTCCCGCGACATGTCTATCTCATCAGCAGACACGCAAAGAGATGCTGTCAGGAGAATCGCAGTGAGCGCAAGCATCAGATTCATGTACACCTTACTCATTCGATTTGTCATCTTGAGATCCTTTCCCCCGTCTGTCAAGCTCTTCCCGCATCCTTTTGGAAAGGCGGTTCCGGGCCTGTCTCCGGCGGGATACCGCCAGCATAAGGATAATCAGCACAACGAGCAGCGGTCCGCCGATGAACGGCGCAATGTAGACCGGCCGCACGATCAGGGCATCCGCAACTACCTGCGCGTCCCCCTGTTCGTTTTCAACCCTGTGTCCCCGCACCAGCAGACGGTGCGAATTGATGCCGTAAGGAGTACAAGTGACCAGGGTGCAATAGTCCTTTCCTTTCTGAAGCGTGAGATCCGACAGATCCGTGGGCTCAACTACGCGGATCTGATCAACCTCGTAAGTGACCGTCCGGTTCAGCACGGTCATGGTAAAGCGATCCCCTTCCGTGAGCTTGTCAATATCCGTAAACAGCCTGGCCGACGGCAGCCCGCGGTGGCCGGATACAACGCAGTGCGTGCTCTCCCCGCCTACAGGAAGGGACGTGCCGGACAGGTGTCCGATTGCAATCTGCAGAACCGCTTCGTCCGTCCCGTGATAGATCGGCAGCTCTACATTTATCTTCGGGATGCTCACATATCCCATAATACCCGTGTCATTGATATTGAGTTCCAGATAGTACTCTTTTTCTTCCTCTTCACTCAGTTTCCAGAGAAAGCCTTTTTTCGCAAGTCTTTTGTTGTAGTTCTCGGCTGATTTGAGGATCGCCTCATACTGTCCCTTATCGAGATCCGTCACAGCCTCCATATAGGATGCGACAGCGCGGGACTGATGGAAGGAATTCCACCAGTCCGAGAACGTCGGATAAGCGATGAGCCCGGCGCCGACAAGAGCGATCAGGATCAGGAGGATCGTTATGAAGTTCTTTTTAAGCCACTGCATAATCCGTTTGCTTCACCTGGGATTCCTGAAAATGCTGTCACGCAACCATTTCATCTAAATTCTATCACAGAAGCAATGTGATGGAAAGAGGAATTCCCGCCTCCATAAAAGAGACGGGAATAAAAATGAGCCTCATAATGAGCTGTACAGCCTGCCGATCTCCCGAAGGGCACTCTCCGGAGCCTCATAGACCCGCCCCGCATCGCTCTTTTCCGCCAGCTCCGGAAGCACGGGAAGAGAA